>JAUWOI010000392.1 GCA_030612185.1 Anaerolineae bacterium | reverse complement strand
ATGACAGATTTCAGGACACACCAGCGGTTGTTAGCCGTGTTGCGCTTATCTACTTTAACTTTATGGCTCTTTGGGATTTCGCGTGGTGAGACCCTAAGGGTTTTGCCCAAGATCGTGTAAACACCATTTTTCGCTAGCGTAGCGGCTCTTTTTGCCAGATTTTGCACGAAAACCCTTAAGGTCTGGTGACTGACCACGCGAAATCCTGGAGACCCACAATCTTATGTTTTGGACCTCACCAATCAAGTTCATAGACACGCGTCGTAAGGTTGACCCTCGCCCAGCACCGCATGGACGCGAGGCATCCACTCACTGATCGGTATGTCCTGAGGGCATTTTTCCTCGCACTCGCGGCACTGGATACACTTGTCGGCCCGCTCAGGTTCAGGGAACCACTGGTTGTACGCCTGGCGCACGTGATCGGGTTTGTCGTACATCACGCCTTCGTTGTAAATCTCAAAGTTGCGCGGGATGTTGACACCGTTCGGACAGGGCATACAATACCCGCACTTTGTACAGGGAATGGGACAAAGTTCCCGGTACTCTTCGCTCACCTGGGCGACGAGCGCCAGTTCTTCTTCGGTAAGTGCACCGACCCTTGATGCATCGGCGCTGGCGACGTTCTCTTCGACGTGCTGCATCGTGCTCATGCCGCTGAGGACAACGGATACCTCGGGTTGGTTCCACAGCCACTGCAACGCCCAATCGGCCGGCGCGCGTTTATTCGCCGCGGTGTCCCAGAGGTGCTGAATCGGCTGGGGCGGGTTCACGAGCCTGCCGCCCAGGATAGGCTCCATAACCACGACGGCCAGTCCCTTTGAGGCCGCATATTTAAGGCCCTTGGTGCCGGCCTGGTTCTCTACGTCCATATAGTTGTGCTGGATCTGGCAAAACGTCCACCCGTCGTAAGCGTCTACGATCTCCTGAAAGACCTCGTACTTGTCGTGGAACGAGAATCCCAGGTGGCCAATGCGCCCATCCGCGATGGCCTTCTCAGCCCAATCGAGCACGCCCGGGTCGCGCACTTTGCGCCAGTTCTCCTCGTTCAGCGCGTGCAGGAGGTAAAAATCTATGTGCTCGGTTTGCAACTTGCCGAGTTGCTCGTTTAGAAACTTGTCAAAGTCCCCGGTGACTTCCACCTTCCAACAGGGCAACTTGGTCGCCAGTTTGACCTTTTCCCGGTATCCTCCCTTGAGCACCCGGCCGACGAACAGTTCGCTGTTTCCACCGTGGTACGGGTACGCCGTGTCGAGGTAGTTGACGCCGTGGTCAATGGCATAGTGGAGCATGTGGGTCGCTTCTGGCTCGTCAATGTTCGAGTTGTCCTCGCCCTGTGTGGGAAGTCGCATACACCCGAATCCCAGTGCCGAAACCTTCCAATCCAGTTTTCCAAATCTGCGGTATTTCATTCTGAAACCCCCTTGGTGACTACTCACCCTGCTCGGCCTGGATCGCCCGATCCAGGACAGGGGTGAGACAAGACACGGATTTTTGGTGGTTCTCCGTCAATTGCTACCATTTTTGAACCACCCGGCTGCCGGATCTGGCGATCCGGCAAGAGCGGCTGAGTAGTAACCCCCCTTGTTTGATCAGTACCCAATCTTCTTATCCACCACGTTGCGCAACGGCTCGCCAGCCCGGTAGCGCTGCAGGTTATCCAGGAAGATAGCCATGGCGCGCTCGTGATAATGCGGCGTGATACCGGCGTAATGAGAGGTGATGATGACGTTCTTCATCTCCCACAGCGGCGAGTCCACCGGCAGCGGCTCGGTCTCAAAGACGTCCAGTCCCGCACCAGCGATCCACCCCTCCCGCAACGCCCGGATCAGGGCGCTCTCCTGGACAGTGTCACCCCGGCCGATGTTGACGAGGTAGGCCGTCGGCTTCATCGCCCGCAGTTCTCGCTCCCCGATCATTCCCTGCGTCTCGCGGGTTAAGGGAACCGTCAGCACGACGAAGTCCGCCTCCGGCAGCAGGTCGAGCAGTTGGTCGTGGCCAGACATCACTTCCACGTCCGGCGTGCCAACTGACGGATCGCGCCGCACGCCCAGCACCCGCATCCCCAGCGCCGTGGCCACCGTGGCCGTCCGCTCGCCAATGGCACCGACGCCGACCAGTACCATCGTCTTGCCCTCCAACTCAAAAAGGCTCTCTTGCTGGTCCCGAGGTATCCATTCGCTCCGTTCCTGGGCGCGCGCCGCCCGGTGAAACCCACGGCCGAAGGCCAGCAAGAACGCCAGGATGTGCTCGCTGATAGGAATCGGGTGCACGCCGGAAGCGTTGGTCAACACGAAGTCCAGTTCGACGGCCTCGGGGTAACGCAGCAACCAATCGGCGCCAGCGCCCCACTGCTGGAGCCAGCGCAGATTGTGCGCCCTGGGGAGCAGTCCATGGGGGAAGCCGCCAGCCGCGACCTCGATTTCGTCCAGCGCACTCTCGATCTCGTCGTGGTCGCGTGTGACCAACAGCCGCATCTCGGGCGCGATGGCCCGAACCCGGGCCAGTTCTGTTTCGGGCAGTATGCCCGGTTCGAAGTTAAGCAGAATCGTTTTCATCTTACTCATCTTGCTACCCAGAATCAAGCCGAGGCGTTATGCAGCCGGATCATCTGTTCGGCGCTGAGTTTGATCTTCAACGCGCCCAAATTCTCTTGCATCTGCTCAACTGTGCTGGCCGCAACCAGCGGAATCACAGGCGGATCGCTTTGCACCATCCACGCCAGCACGACCTGGTTGGCGGTAGAGTCCACTTCCTCGGCCACAACTTTCAGCGCCGCCAGTCGTGCATCGGTGTCCGGCCCGAGGTACTGCTCGGAGAAGGAACGGTCGGTGCGGGTGTAGGCACCGCTCAACAACGGCGAGTAGGCCAACATCGTGATGCCCCGGCTGCGGCAATAGTCCAGTAAGTCGTCGTTGGCCGCGATTTGAGGGGCGAAGTTTGTACCGGGCTTGGGGCGTGTGTAAGAGTAGCGCTGCTGGATACAGCGATACTCGGCCCAGCCGTGCGTTTGGCTCACCCAGTGCGCCTCCTCCAGTCGCCATGCCAGGAAGTTGCTCGCCCCGACGAGGCGCACCTTGCCCGCGTTTACCAGCCGGTCAAATGCTTCCAGTGTCTCCTCCACAGGTGTGTTCCGATCATCCACGTGGGCGTAGTAGAGGTCAATGGTGTCAACTCCCAGTCGCTTGAGGCTCTTCTCGCATTCTATCTCTATCTGTTGAGCCCGCAGCCCCCGTTCGACGCCTGGATACTCGAAACCCACCTTGGTGGCGATGAACATCTGAGATCTGCTCTTGCGCTCCCGCATCCATTCTCCCAGCAAGGTCTCGCTTTCGCCGCCCACATAGCCCGGTATCCAGCGGGCGTATATGTTGGCGGTGTCCAAAAACGAACCGCCTGCTTCAACGTATTGGTCCAAGAGTTGGTACGATGTTTCCTTGTCGTCGCGACTGCCAAAGTGCATCGTACCCAGGCAAAACGCGCTTACCTCGACGCCGGTGTTTCCAAGTGGTACAGTTCTCATCTCAGGTTGCTTCCTCCTTCGTTCTGTATTGCTCCATAGATTACCCTCAGAGGCAAAACCGCCTTTTGTGGCAATTTGCGACGCCTAACCTGACTTCAGGTGAAAAGCGGCGCCATCTCTCGCTCTGCGACCATCGCTGCCATCGCTTCGTCAGAGGGGCGCTCCATGAAACGGCTGGCAGCATCCAACACCCTGGGAAGTACGTGAATATCTGCCACGGTGTTCAAAAAGAACTCCGGTCGCCCCAATACCCAATGGACTGCCCGGTCAAGATCGGCTTGATCCTCCAGTGGTTCGTACCAGGTAGCGCGGGTTTGCGGCCGGTCGCCCCACGGCCGGCGACAGATGGATTTGATGATCTGCACCGCCACGTTTCGCTCCTTGCACATCGCCACGAGGTCTTCTAAATCGGCGGCGTACTGGTGGCTCTGTATCAGCGGATAGTTGTAGGGCAGCAGCACCGAGTCGAAGTCAAAGCGCTCCAGGCTGCGCTTGTGCATCGCAGCGACGGTCAGGCCGTGGCCCGTCACGCCCAGGAAGCGCGCCAAGCCTCGCTCCCGGGCTTCGATGAACGCCTCCAGCGCCCCACCTGGCCCCATCGCCGTCCCCCAGTCGTCCGGGTCCACCAGGACGTGCATCTGCCAGAGGTCCACGTGATCCACGCGCAGTCGCTCCAATGAACGGCGCAGTTCATCTCGAGCACCCTGATACGTGCGCTGTTCCGTCTTGGTGGCCAGGAAGAAATGCTGGCGATACCGCTCCATCCACGGCCCGATGCGCAGTTCTGCATCGCCATACGAGGCAGCCGTGTCAATGTGGTTGACACCGTATTCCAGCAGCACCTCCAGTGTGCGGTCGGCCTCGGCTTGACTCACCTGGCTGAGGGCGGCGGCCCCAAAGAGGGTACGCGTGCTCATATGCCCTGTAGGTCCAAACGGTTGTTTCGCAATCACTCTTCGCCTCCTCTCTCGTCGAATCTAAGTACCACCGATCACATCTCTTGACTCCACTGAAAAAAGGGGCTAATTTTAACGCAGAGACGCAAAGGCGCAGAGATTCTTGAATGATGCTTTAATATTTTTGAGAATCGAGGCCTTTGACTGAACAAATCTTGATCTACCATTTAAATTTCTTTGCGTCT
>JAUWOI010000263.1 GCA_030612185.1 Anaerolineae bacterium | reverse complement strand
TTCACGGCAATGGCGATGCTCTGTGCGCCGTCCTGGCCGACCTGGACGGGCGTGGCGACGCCGACCGGCTCCTCGTCCTGGGCGACGTTGTTCTGCTGGGGCCTGACCCTGGGGAGGTGGTAGAGTTGCTGCTGGAGCGGGATGCCCTTGGCGTCTACGGCAACACCGACTGCTTCCTGCTCGCCACCGACTGGTTTGCCTTCGAGCCCCAGGACGAAGAAGCACATGCTGACCGGGCACTCTGCCTGTGGGCGCTGGAGCGACTGGACGAGCGAGCAGAAGCCTGGCTGCGCGCTCTGCCGTTCCAGCGGGAGTTGGAGGTGGGTGACCAGCGACTTCTGCTGGTGCACGGCTCACCCCGCAGCGATAGAGACGTGATTAAGGCTGATACGCCCGATGACGATGTGCGGGAGATGATCGCCAGCACTCAGGCCGATCTGATTCTCTGCGGACACACCCACGAAGTACTGGATCGCACCATGGGTAGTGTGCGTCTGATCAACCCAGGCAGCGTGGGTTACCCCCAGGGCGAGGAAGGGACCGCCTGCTACGTGCTACTCACGTGGGAGGGGGACTGGCGCGTGGAGTTCCGCCTCGTCCACTACGACGTCGAAAAGACAATTGCGCGACTGCTGGTGGCCCAGCGACCCTACCGCCTCTGGATTGCGGAAATGCTGCGGTGTGCCACTCACGTCCCACTGACGACGTTTGAGTGAAGCGCCGCGCCAGAAAGGCACTGATTGCTCGCTGTTGTCATCCAGCTATGTAGCCACACAGCCGGTTTGCTCACTAAGCCATGATGGTGTACAATTAGCAAACAGGGTGGGCGAAGGGAGTTACAATGGAGCGTGTACTGCTTGGCACCTATGATCATAGGGACATCACGCGACACTATGAGCTGGCTCTGGCGCATGACGCAGGGTTGGAAATCCAGGTCTACGGCACCGACCCAGGTCTGCTTGACAGCGGCTGGCGCGAGTTGCTCGACCAGCACAAGGCCCTGTTGCGGGACTTTGAAGGCGAACTCGCTATCCACGGCGCTTTCTACGACATGTCCCCCGCCAGCCCCGACCAGCGCATCGTGGCGGTGACCCGCGAGCGATTCATGTTGAACCTCGACATCGCCGCCGAACTGGGCGCGCGCAACGTCGTCTTCCACACCCAGTTCCTGCCCCAGGTGTACCGCCCTGTCGTGGGTGGTCTAGATTATCACCACAGTTGGACTAAGGGTCAGGTAGAGTTTTGGGGGCCGATGGCCGAGGAGGCTGCCAAGCGTGGGGTGGTCATCGCGCTGGAGAACATGTGGGAACCGGAGCCGGACATCATCGGTGACGTACTGGATCAGGTCAACCTGCCTAACCTGGGCGCCTGCCTCGACGTTGGCCACGTACGCTTGTTCACCGATTATGTGCCCCTGGAGATGTGGGTTGAGCGGCTCGGCCATCGGCTGGTGCATTGCCACATGAACAACCATCGGGGCTCCTACGACGAGCACCTATCGCTTGACTTCTGTGGTGGGGTGATTGACTACAAGCGGGACGTCCTGCCGCTTCTACGCGCGCTGCCCAATCAGCCTGCCCTCGTGCTCGAGATAAACGAAATCGAGCACCTGGAGTCCAGCCTGCGCTACCTGGGGCGCTAACTTTGATCTGTCACAGGACGCATCGCCTTGGCACGTCCCGCAGGGTAATCGCTTTTATAGCGTCAGGCCGACTTGGGGACACCCAATAGCCCTTTTTGCTCCCGCTGGATTGCCAAATCCAGCGGAGGAGCCTGGATCTGGCGATCCAGGCCGAGCGCGTGGAATAAAAGCGATTGCCCTAGCACATCCCGGCTCCGTTGCGTCTTCCTGGAAGTCAGATTTCCTTCCGCCCCTCCAACGCCCGTGTGAGCGTCACCACGTCGGCGTACTCCAGGTCGCCACCCACGGGCAATCCCCGGCCTAACTGGGTGACGCGCACGCCCAGCGGGCGCAGCCGTGTCAGCAGGTAGGAGGCCGTCCAGTCCCCTTCGCTCGTGGGGTTGGTCGCCAGGATCACTTCGTCCACATCGCTGCTTCGGATGCGGGCCATCAGTTCGCCGATGCGCAGGTTCTCGACGAACATCCCCTCCGAGGGAGCCAGCACACCGTGCAAGACGTGGTACACTCCCTTGTATACCCCGGCCTGCTCAATCGCCAGCACGTCGAGCGGCTCCTCGACCACGCAGATGGTGCGGTGGTCACGTCCTGTGTCAGCGCAGATGGGACAGGGATCATTCTCGGTGATGTTGTGGCAGATGGAGCAGAAACGAGTGCGCTCCTTGAGTTCGCGCAGAGCCCCGGCGAGTCGCTCTGCCAGGCCCGCTTGGTCACGCAGCAAGAAAAAAGTGAGACGGGCAGCGGTCTTGCGGCCAATACCCGGCAGTTCCGCAAGTTCTTCAATGAGATGCGTCACCGAAGCAGGAGCCGTTTGCATTGTTACCCCCACCTAGAGCAAGCCGGGGATGCTGAGCCCGCTGCTGAAGGGCGCCATCCGCTCTGCCGCGGCTTGATCTACTTGTTCCACCCCCTCATTGACGGCGGCGATGATGAGGTCCTGCAACATCTCCACGTCTTCGGGATCCACGACCTCGGGCGCGATGGTGAGCGACTGCAACCGCTTCTCACCGGTGATGGCAGCGGTCACCGCACCACCGCCGACCGTCGCGGTGACGACCAGCGCGGCGATCTCTTCCTGTGCCTTGAGCATATTCTCTTGCAGGCTCTGCAATTGCTGGAGCATCCCAGCCTTGCCCTTTTGCGACCCGGACGGGCCACTCTTTCGTTTGATTTTCCTCATCAATGCAACCTCCCTGAACTATCCGTGTCGTCGCACGATTTGCGCTCCCAGGTCCTCCACCGCTGCACGCACCACCGGGTCCTCGATGATCTGCTCGGTTGACGAGGCAGCCTTACCGCCGGTGCCCCCCGGCTTCGAGCGATCCGGGGGCATGGCGACAGCACGCTCCTGGTGAGCCAGAACACACCGTACACGGTACCGCTGCCCGACCAGACTGCTCAGTATGTCTTCAACAACCTGTTTGTTGTGCTCCTCCTCCACCTTGCCGCGGTGAAAGTTATGGACAAACCCCAGCACGACGACGTCTCCTTCGACGGCGATCGGCTCACACGAGCGTATCAGTGCTTCTAACGCCAGATTGTGCGGGCGGAGGGCGTTCAAAATCTCCGCCCATCGGCTCCGCAACGTCTCAGGCGTCAATGAACCATCACCAGGCACAAGAGTGCCGTAGTCGGATGCCGGGTCCCGGACTTCACTGGGAAACTTAGATGGTGAAGGTGATGCTGAACGGGCGGGCGCAGGCCTGGACGGGCGCGCAGGCGGAGACAGCGGGCGGCGAGGAGAGGGTGACGTACGAGGACCGGCCGGAGCCGACGGCTGATGAGGCGCACCGCTCTCCGGCTCGACCAGGAGTGTGGCTTCGATGAAAGCCATCTCCAATGGTAACTGAGGTTGCCAGCCCCCTTTGGCCTCAGCGGCTGCCTGGTTAAAAAGCCGCACCGCTCGCGCCAAAGCCTGGGACGAAAAAGCAGTGGCCTGGGCTTTCAACTGAGGGCGCAAGTCTTCCGAGACGTAGGTCAGGGCGACGCCGGATTCTAGTCGCAGCAGGAGCAGTGCCCGCAGGTGTTCCACTATCTGGCGTGCGAACTGCCGGGGATCGGCCCCCTCGTCCACTGCCGTGTTGATGGCCCCCAGCCCCTGCGCCACGTTGTGCTTGGCCAGCGCATCGGCCACCTGGATGACCGTCTCGCTGCTCCCCGTCCCCAGTGCTGCGCGCACCTCCGCGACAGTGATCCCCTCTTCGTCGTAGGAAGCCAATTGATCGAGCAGGCTTATCGCATCGCGCATACTGCCGGTTGCCTGGTGAGCGATAAGTGTCAACGCCTCCCGCTTGGCTGGGATGTGCTCCTGCTCGGCCAGCCACTCCAGGAGGGCGACTATTTTGCTGATGGGAATGCGACGGAAATCGTGGCGTTGGCAGCGCGAAATCACTGTAGCCGGGATCTTGTGCGGCTCGGTGGTTGCCAATACGAAGATGGCGTGGGGTGGGGGCTCCTCCAACGTCTTGAGCAGCGCGTTGAAGGCCGCGTTAGAGAGCATGTGCACTTCGTCAATCACGTAGACCTTGTAGCGGGCCTCGTTGGGCCGGAAGCCGACCCGCTCCCGCAGTTCTCGCACGTCGTCTACACCGGTGTTGGAGGCAGCGTCAATCTCGATCAGGTCGAGCAGCCGCCTCTCGTTGACCGCTTGGCAGATGGTGCACTCATTACAGGGGCGCTGATCCTCTGGAGCCAGGCAGTTGACCGCTTTGGCCAGCAAGCGGGCTGTGGTCGTCTTACCTGTGCCACGAGGGCCGGCGAAGAGATAGGCGTGGTGGACGCGCTCGGAGGTGAGCGCGTTACGCAGCGTGCGGACGATGTGCTCCTGTCCCACCACTTCGTCGAACGTCCGAGGTCGCCACTTCCGATACAACGCTTGCACTGCCATCGCCGCCTCCTCATCAAAGTCGCCTGATAGTCTAACACCGTCGGCTGAGAAAGGCAAGTCAGTTCAAGTGAGGGCGATCTAAAATTGGCAAAGAAAAATCCCTTGGCGATGACCTACTCTCCCAGGGGGCTGCCCCCCAAGTACCATCGGCGCTGGCGGGCTTAACTTCCGGGTTCGAGATGGGACCGGGTGTACCCCCGCCGCTAGAATCACCAAGAGACTTCTGTAACGATATAATTTGTCAACTGAACAGCGCGAAAACTCCAAGTTCTCCACACCACGCATTAAGTCCTCGACCATTAGTACGGGTTGGCTGAACGCATTACTGCGCTTACACCTCCCGCCTATCAAACCGGTAGTCTTCCGGCGGTCTTACTCCCTTTTACGGGATGGGGGACCTCATCTTAGGGCGAGTTTCCCACTTAGATGCTTTCAGCGGTTATCTCTGCCAGACGTAGCTACCCAGCAATGCCCCTGGCGGGACAACTGGCACACTAGCGGTCTGTCCACTCTGGTCCTCTCGTACTAAGAGCAGCTCCCTTCAAGTCCCCTACGCCCACAGCGGATAGAGACCGACCTGTCTCACGACGGTCTGAACCCAGCTCACGTGCCGCTTTAATGGGCGAACAGCCCAACCCTTGGGACCTTATTCAGCCCCAGGATGCGACGAGCCGACATCGAGGTGCCGAGCCTCCCCGTCGATGTGAACTCTTGGGGGAGACTAGCCTGTTATCCCCGGGGTAGCTTTTATCCGGTAAGCCACGGCCCTTCCACTCGGAACCGTGGGATCACTAAGCCCGACTTTCGTCTCTGCTCGACTTGTAAGTCTCGCAGTCAAGCTCCCTTATGCCTTTGCACTCTACGGCGGGTTTCCATTCCGCCTGAGGGAACCTTTGGACGCCTCCGTTACTTTTTCGCAGGCGACCGCCCCAGTCAAACTGCCCACCAGGCACTGTCCCCCTGCCGGATCACGGCCAGGGGTTAGGGCCAAGACTTGACCAGGGTGGTATTTCAAGTGCGGCTCCACCGAGGCTAGCGCCCCAGCTTCACAGCCTCCCACCTATCCTATACAAATCAAGCCCTAACTCAGTACCAAGCTGCAGTAAAGCTCCACGGGGTCTTTTTGTCCTGCTGCGGGTACACGGCATCTTTACCGCGACTTCAATTTCGCCGGGTCCCTCGTTGAGACAGTGCCCCACTCGTTACGCCATTCGTGCGGGTCGGAACTTACCCGACAAGGAATTTCGCTACCTTAGGACCGTTATAGTTACGGCCGCCGTTTACTGGGGCTTCAGTTCAGAGCTTCTGCCGACAAGTCGGCATAACACGTCCCTTTAACCTTCCAGCACCGGGCAGGTGTCAGTCCCTATACATCGTCTTTCGACTTAGCAGAGACCTGTGTTTTTGATAAACAGTCGCTTGGGCCTTTTCACTGCAACCTTTTTCGGCTCCATTTGTAAAAAATTTCACCTAATCAAGGCACCCCTTATCCCGAAGTTACGGGGCTAATTTGCCTAGTTCCTTAACTTGAGTTCGTCCATCACCTTAGAATACTCATCTCGCCTACCTGTGTCGGTTTACGGTACGGTCAATAATAAACCTAACATAGAAGTTTTTCTTGGCAGTTTGATTAGGATCAGTTTATGTCCTAAGGACTCCCCATCACATCTCAGAATTATTCTACCGGATTTGCCTAGTAGAACTCCCTACATGCTTAGACCACCTATTTCGTCAGATGGCTGATCTTTCACTTCTGCGTCACTCCATAGTTCAAACAGTTTATTACTGGTACAGGAATATTTGCCTGTTTCCCATCGCCTACGCTTTTCAGCCTCGGCTTAGG
>JAUWOI010000369.1 GCA_030612185.1 Anaerolineae bacterium | reverse complement strand
TAGGTGGCCTTGCTGTCTGGAAACCGGGGCCGCACCGCAGTGCGTTTCCAGTCTGACCGGTTCAGGGTTGATGGAATACTGGGATCATCATCCTCATTGTTGGTGTAGTACTCGTCACCGTCTTCGGTAACCCAGCGGTAGTCCCACTGGTTGGAGCCGGTCTCGTGCTCGTTCGTGTACGGGTTCACGTATTCTTCCTGGTTCATCAGGTTCAGGTAGGCATCACTATGGATCTCTGCGTTCGTTCTTTGGCGATGTTCCACAATTTCTCGATCCAGTTGCTGCAAATGCTGCTGAATCTCCAACATCCGCCGGTCTCGGGCCTGGCTTGCTTGTTGGGCATTCAAGAAAGACCGGGAGAGAAACTCCTGGTTCACGATTTCCTGGGCCAGCCACTGCTGATTGATCTTTACAGACTCTCGAATGTGCTGCAAAATGGGCTCCCAGGCCTCAAATTCATCTTCTGGAGCGCGCATGATGATCGTATCTTTATTGCTCCACATACCCGCTGCCAGCGGCCCCATATTTTCAATGACGGCATGAGACCTTTCCTTAAACCGAATCCCACCCTCCACATAGGCAAAGGTGACTATGGCCCCATCGTAACTGAAGTTGACGGGCAAGCCTAGCGCCGCCATTCGGCGTTGAAAACTTTGCACTAGCAGCGGCTGGCTCTGCTGTCCCACTACTTGAACCTGACCGGCTTCGGGATGTGCCCAGGGAAAGACAACTTGGATGAGAAACTCCTGGGCTGACAGCACAGGATAAACCAACATCCCCTGATAGTTACTGCCCGGTGGGAACATGCCCATCATTCCGGCCGGTGACATGCTCAAGTCACAATACTTCATCTCCGGGCACCAGCGGATCAGCACGCTTCCGATACCATCACGCTTTACGGTGAAATCCAGTTTTGCCTCAATGGATTGGGCATCAATCACCTGGTGCATGAGATCGGACCGCGAGATACCGCCCTCTATTTGCCAACCCTGCGGAACCGATAGGCTGAAGGCCCCTTCATGCGGCTCCGTCCTGCGGTGAAAGGAGACCGTGTTCATTGGTGGGCCACTATTAGACAAGCCGTTGTCCTGTTCTTGCTTCCGCTCGGCAGTGGGTTGTCTCTGAAGATACTGCTGGCAATAGGGACAGCGATTCACGTCTGGAGCAATTGGAGCACCACAAGCAGGACAGTTTAATGTTTTCATAGCTACTCAGGCATCGTCTGGTTTGATGTCATTGCGAGCGTAGCGAAGCAATCTCCTGCCTTCAACATGTAAGCAACGATGGAGATTGCTTCGTCACTTCGTTCCTCGCAATGACAGGCCGAGTAATTACACGTTTTCATTGATAATATTCTCCAGGCAGGCAAGCGACGCGGGGTGGCAAACAGCAGCATCCCTACGGTACGAATACCTGGACGGTGTCAAACTCCACGACGCCGACGTAGTCAAGGCCCGAAACCTCTGCTGACAAGCCGATAGATCCTGTTGTGAAGCGGCCATCTTCTGCTTGAAATACGTATTCGTCGTTGATGTAGAAACTGAAGATCGATCCGTCTGCGACGACCGTCAAGCGATTCTTCTCCGTAGGGCTGATCGCGTCCGCAGGCGTAGGAGCAACCAACTCGACCCATTCTCCATTCTCAAGCGCATAGAGGGAGGCGTAGCCGGTAGGTTCTACCAGGAATTGGTAGTAATTGTTTTCGTCCACGCAGCGGAATAGCAACCCCAGAGCGCAGCTTTCAGGGCCACTCGTTTTCCTGGCGACCACGTGGGCAGAGAAGTGATAAGGGAAACTGTCGGGGTCGTAGGAGACGTGAATTTCGTGAATCTCTTGCAGGACCACGACGTCATCTTGCTTGGCTTTGATCTCCAATCGGTAGTCGTCAGCCGTGAGCACCCGATTCATCCACGCATTTTCGTCCTCGCTTGTGCCGGTCGTCCAAGCGTTCGTGTCAAAGTCATCGCGAAACAGCGTAAACCCTGGACACGCTGGCATTGGCGGTGCGTACACTTCAAAGTAATCCAGCACCCACCTGCCATCCACGACAAAACCGGCGCTGCCTTGGCTGAAACTGCTGTCAGTGGCACTGGCCTTTTGCTCACCATTGACCAGAACGCGATATTGGTCTCCTACCGCTTCAAGTTCGAGGTCGCACTGGATTTGGCCGTTGGCACAAAGTCTGGTGGTCTGTTGCATGAAACCTGGGATGGCCTGCTCTTGCCCGTTGATGACTTTGTACCCCTCGCAGGCCAGCCATCCATCGGATGAGAGACAGTCTATCCCGATATAGTTTCTCTCATCCTGCATGCGTATCATGGCGTGAAACTCCTCAATCCGGGAGTACTCGCCACCACCAAACTTGATGCTGTAATCCGTCCACCCTGTATCGCCTATGTACGCTGCCACATAGGCCTGGGTTACCAGTTCTCCATACTCTGTGAGATGGGCAGCGCTGCCGTCATATGCGGCATCTACGCTCCATTCCGGCCGGAAACCATCTATCAGTCCGGTTTCGAACACTTCCTCAAACAACAGCCTGGACATCGGCATCTGTTCGGGTGGCGGCGGGAGGAGCGTCGGGAGGAGCGTCGGAAGGGCACTGGGTGGTTCAGTCGGAGCCACTGCTGGCTCGCGTGGGCCCAGGCTAACAACCATGACGACGTCACCCTCGCATGGCTCCAACTGAGTGCCAGGCGCTGGATCTAGCGAAATCACCAGCCCAGCCGCAACCGAATCGCTGTACTCGTTACTCTTCACGGGCGTGAGGCCTAGATCAACGAGGCTTCTTCGCGCTGCTTCCTCATCCATTCCCACCACATGCGGCACGATACACTTCAAGGCATCGCTGGAATCATCTTGGTCGTGAAGAAAGTCAGTTGGTAGGTTGGCGAATGGGCAACAGGAGAGTGTCGCCAGAACGAGTGGCGCAAACGCTAACATAACAAAGTACGGATAGACATGTTTGGATTTGTTCATCATGACCTCCAGTTGCAGTCCTATGATACCACTTTTGGCGTCAAGACCTGACAGGTTTCCACGAATTTCGTCACTTGAGGCCCCATTTGTCACTCGGCAACTGTGTTGAACAGCAAGCCTTGGGTAAAAACCTGTCAGGTCTGATCATACCGGGAATTGCTGCCAACTACTCAGGTGCAACGCACTTATGCTACAAATTTGCCTGTTCTACGGTGCAATCCACTGCGAGTACTCGTGGCAGGCTGCTGGACGAAATCGCTGAAATGGCAAGAAATAAGTGCGTTGCACCTTGACAAAGATCAGAATTTCGTTACAATGTGAACTTGTGAATCGTCTCTTGGTCAACTGGCTTCGCCGAGAAGAGGTGATCGGTGCGGCCAAAATTATCATATCAGATATGGAGGCAAAAGAAAAGTGGCTTATGTAATCACCGGTAAGTGCGAGCGCTGTGATTCCTGCGTAGAGGTTTGCCCGAGCGACGCCATCTTCTTCGTCGAAGATGACCCCGATTGGCCGACCTACTACATCTATCCCGAGAACTGCATTGACTGCGGTTCCTGCGAACTCGAATGTGAGCAGGAGGCCATCTTCCACGAGGATGATGTGCCTGACGAGTGTGCTGGCGACACCAAGAAGAACGCTGACTTCTTCGAAAGTGGGCCGGGCAAAGACCTCGTGTAGTCCGTAGACTCTGGACAGTGGACAAAGGGCCGGTTCCATCCTCCTGGGTGGAACCGGTCTTTCTGTACAATTGCTTCGCCTCAGCGCACGTAAATGGGGCTGCTGAAGATCCAACCCCGGCGGCGCAACTGATAACTGCGATAAGCCTCGACGCGATATACACCCGGCTCGGCTGTGGTATGCTTGAGGCGCTTTCCCCTGGCCTGGGCTAGCACACGTCCGTTGCGCAGCAAGCGGATGTCGGCGCTGTGAGGTGTCTGAATCTCGAAGATGGTTGCCCCTGTGCGTACCAATTCGTCCCCCACCAGCGCGTGGTTGGAACCGCTGCGGGCGTAGAAGCGGAAGCCGGCCGTTGAGGCGAGCAGGTCGTAGCCCACCCAGGTGTGGCCGGCCCGCAGCGCATCGTAGACCAGCGGTTTGTCGTGCTCCAGGAGACCGTTGAAGGGGCCTCCGGTCAGGATGTGGGTGTTGACGCAGCGGAAGAGGTACTCGTAGGGAAATACCACGCGGCGCAGGGGGCCCAGCGAGTAGGTGCTGCCGTGCGCGTCGGCCCCGCCGATGGCGGCGACGCGCTTTCCCTGGGATATGAGTTTGTCCCACTGGCGCAGCGTGGCCCGGAATGGTCCGCGAATGCCCCGGGCTGGAAAGTAGGCGTAGAAGACCGCCATCAGTTTGTTGCGCAGAAGTGCCTTGAACTCGGACATGTAGTTCCAGATTTCGAGTCCCGCGTACCCTGTGACGTCCCAATCGGCCCATGGGATGGCGGCCAGGTCGGGGCTGATGGGGCTACGATACTCGTAGGGGTGGGCCAGGCAGCAGAAGCCGCCCTGCCGGTTCACCTCGTTAATCAGGTTTTGAGGGTCCGACGCCAGTGGGGCCAACTCGGCTTCGACGTTGTAGGCCAGGAGATGATTGGCCTGGGGCTGGCGGCGCACGTCGTGGATCTCCTCACCCACCAGGAGCAGCACCTTGTCGTGGTAGCCCTCGACCCCGTCCACCCACACGTTATGGTCGGTGACGATGACGAAGTCGAGCCCGGCCTCGGCCGCTGCCTGCGCGACCCCGGCGTGGAGGGTTTCTCCGTCCGAGTAGGAGGTGTGCACGTGAGTATTGCCGACGTATTCGTAGATGCTCATTCTAACCTCTCTAGTAGTTTTTCCAGTTCATTGTATTCGTCGAAGACAGCGTCGGCCAGCGGCCGGCCGTCCTGGCGACGACTCACTCCCAGAAACAGGACTGCCTTCATTCCTATGGCCTGTGCCCCGGCTACGTCGGTCTCCGGCAGGTCACCGAT
>JAUWOI010000540.1 GCA_030612185.1 Anaerolineae bacterium | reverse complement strand
CACCAGCAAGGCCCGCCGTCCGGCCAACACCCGCCGGGCAGCCGCCGCCGGGCTGGGGCGGGGCTCTTCGCCGTAGGCGCGAGCAATGGCCTCCAGGGCCAGGGCCGCCTGGGGCCGGTTGTAGAAGGAGTGGAAAATGATACCATCGGGAAATCGCTCCGGCGGGTCACCAGCGGGAGCGAGTGTCCAAATCGCCTCGGCCGCCAGCGCGGTCTTGCCGATGCCGCCTGGCCCGCAGAGCGTCACGACGCGGCCGGGTTGCAGGTCGGCCAGGAGTTGGGCCAGTTCCACCTGGCGGCCGGTGAAGTGCTCAGCGCGGAGGGGCAGTTGGAGGGGGATGGGGAGTGACGGGGTGGGAGCCTTGAAGAATCCATCGAGTTCTGGCTCAAGAGCAGGTTGTAGCCTGACCTTGGGCATCTCTCCCGTCTCATCGAAGATGTAATCTTCCCAGAATCGAAGTGTAGCTCTAAGTTGAGAACGCATGTAACGATTGGTTACTTGTGCACCTGCCTTGCTAATCTCCTGAAGGAAAGAAGAAGCCGCATCAACCAAGCCCTCTTCATCACTCTCAAGGGCAATCAGAAGACTCTCATGCTTCTGTTTGATTTGCTCGAAAACGTCATTCATTGGCTAATGCTCCTCAAAGCGCCATCTAGGATAACAGAGATTTTTGAAGCAACATCCCGGAGGTGAAAGTCTGAATCACGGAGGTATCTGTTATAAGTACGGGCAAGCTCAATAGTGCGATCATGCAATTCTTCAACATCAACACCGCCAATACCCACGAGATCTTGGACATCATTTATCGCACGAACAATCTCAACCACCCATGACTCCCCTCCCCAAACATGGTCGTTTTCGTAGAAACCCTTGGTGCCGATACGGTTGATACGTTTGGCAAAGTCCATCAACGATTCGAACTCGTCTTTGAAAGGGTTCCACAATCGCTTGCCTCTCTTGGCGTCCCAATAATATCCGACACTGTTGTAAATCAACTCTACCTCCGTCTTGAATGGCCCTAGACGAATGAGACACGTGTGCAACCGGTGGTGGAGATCCTTCCATTCTTGCAGGGTCTCATGGTGCTCGATCAGTTGGCGTAGATCTTCCAGCAAATGCTCAAATGCTGGTTTGCTCTCGGGAAACAACTTACGTAACACAGCAATGGTACCAGTGATACCGAAGAACAGGGCAACGATATCGGGGTATTGCTGCACGCGGGCATCCAGGTCAGTCTGTCCCCAAACCTCGCACGCCAGGCATAACTCCGCGCAACGCTTGCTTGCCCGGTCGCGTGCCGTGGCTGAGACGTCGCACGCGGCGATGAACAGATACCCGGTGGGGCGCAGGTCCGGGTCGCTCTCCATCAACCCTCGGATATTCTTGACCTCGTCGAGCAGGACCTGCGGGCCACATTGCTTGATCCGCTTGCACTGCACGTACCACAGTTCGCCGTTGCGACAGGCGACGATGTCGCGCCCCTGCTCGCCACCTGCTGCGCCGTAGTGCTGGGGGTTTTCAGAGCCCTCGCGTAGCAAGAGTGCCAGGCACAGCCGCTCAAAGTCGTGCCACGAGAGCCGGTCGAAGGGTAGGGTATGGGTTGTTCGGGTGATGGCGGGTTGGGATTGGGTCAAAGGTGTGCCTCCTGTTTTGGACGGACGATATTTGTCTCCAGTGTGCCCGGCGCTGAAAACGTCGGGCTGAAAGAGCGAAGCGCTGCGGGCTGGGGTTCAGTGCAGTGGTTGTGTGCATTGGCTCTGCTCCAGGGATAGGTTGGAAACCCACCCTACGGTAGATCCTCCACGCTGGTGCCGGAACCGGGACGCAGAGCCAGGGCTGCCGCTTGGTTCACCTGCGCCTCGACCTCACGGCAGTTCGCGGGCAGAGATGACGACTTTGATGGGGGTCGGTACGGTGAACCAGGATGCCCTCGACCAACTGGTCGGCCAGTTTCTGTTTGATGAAACGCACGGCGGCGGTGGCGGCTCTCTCCAATCGCTGCTCACACCTCGTAGACGTGCAGCACCTCATCCCCATAGTGGTTGATCACTTTGACGGCGATTTTGCCGGTTTCGGGCGGGTCGAAGGGACGGCTGACGGTGGAGTAGAGCGCCGACCAGGCTGTTTCGTCCACTTCGGCGCGCAGGGCGCGCTTGAGTTTTTCATACGGTTTGTCGGCTCCGGTGAAGTAGGCCTGGCGCACGAAAAAACTCTCCTCGTTGTAGTTGGTATCCACGAACCAGCAGGCGATGTCGGCGGTGGAACTGGCGCGAATCTCGCCGGTGGTGGGGTCGTAGATGTCGAGCCCCTTGATCTCGACGACCACTTGGCCGTTGTCGCGGCGGATTTCTACGTCCGGCTCGCCGAAGACCATAAAGAGGTTGCCCGAGCCGGTCTTTTTGAGCAGCGTGTCGCCCATCGCCAGGTCGGGGTTCATGCGGGCGGTGAGCACGGCCAGTTTGCCGTAGCGTTGGGTCTCTTCGGCGACGTGGGGATCGAAGGCGAAGCCGCAGACGATGAGCAGGTCGAAGCCCAGCCCGCGCACGGCTTCTTTGGCAGCCTCCTTGACCAGTTGCGGGCCGACCGTGCCGTGCTCCGGGCCGATGGCGACGGCGACGCGGCGGACCTGCGGGCGAGCACGAGGCTCGCTCCCTACCTCAGTGTATTCCCCCTCGGCCTGGATCCACTCCCCGGCGTAGGGCTCCAACCGGTCAAAGTTCAGCCGCTCGTTTTTGATGGTGTTCTGCACGCCCGCTTTCTTCAGGTTCTCGATGATCATGCGCTCGAACCCGCCGGCCTGGGCCTGCCGTCCGGCGGCCTCGCTGGCGGGGCGCTCTTCGCCAGTGGAGAGGACGCGGTGGGGCGACAGGCTCTCGACGGTGAACGGGCCGCTGACGCGCAGCCGCTTGCGGTCTTCGTAGGGCTTGTTGTAGAGGGTTTCGTTTACAGAGTGGCGGGCGATGGAACCGTCCATTTTCTTTTGGCGCGCGCGGCGCAGTTCCCACCATTGGTGGAG
>JAUWOI010000129.1 GCA_030612185.1 Anaerolineae bacterium | reverse complement strand
GAGATCGCCCGCGGCTTCAAAGATGCGCCGGTCGAACTCCAGGTAGAAGCGCTCCACGCGCTCAATGATGGCCTGGGCCAGGTCGGGGTTCAGCGCCAGGTCCATCATGAACTTCTCCATACCGCGCAGGAACATAGCCAGGCGCAGCACGCAGGTGGCATGGGGACCGGGGTCGCGGACGACGAGCGCGTACTCGCCCAACGCTTCACAGGTTGGGCGCATCCCTTTGTAATTGAACCAGTCAGGGTCGGGCCACGGGTGGGCCTCGACGTCGGCGACGGTTTGCGCATCCGCCAGCGGAGGTTCAACGACCTCTTCAAAGGGGCCGATCATCCGCTTGCGAAGACCCCACCAGTCCCTCCAACTGCCGTCGTCAAAGGTAGGCAACTGCGGCCCGACGTAGTCCGGCCAGACGGAGCGCAAATCAACGCCCAACGCCTGCCACACACCCTCATCATCCTCCACGCCAAAGTGCTCACGGAGGCGGTCTGTGACCGGTGGCAGCGCCCACAAGTCCACCGGCGTCCGATCCGGTTCAACGTGGTTGATGGCCGCCAGCACTCGCTCTTTACCGTTCATAGGCTCGTGATGCGTGTTGCGTGTTGCGTTTCCCCACGTTTCACGTTTCAGCCCGTCCAGAGCAGCGACTGCTCCGTCTGCGGATCGAAGAGCTGCACCTTGTGCGTGTTAAAGCCCAGCGTCACGTTCTGGCCCATCTTCAAGCCCAGCGTAGGATCGGCCAGCACGTGGACGCCGGCCTCGCCGATGTGTACGGTGATCAGATCGTCACGGCCCAGCGGCTCGACGACGTAGATTTCGCCGGAGACGCCCGTGTCGGCGACGGTGATGTCCTCGGGGCGGATGCCCAGGATGACGTTGCCCTTGCCGGCGGCCTTCTCGCCCCGCTCGGCCGGTACCAGCACGTCGAACCCTTCGCGACGGGCGTGATAGTCACCGTTCTCGCTCACGACCTCCACGTCCACGAAGTTCATGGGTGGATTGCCCACGAATCCGGCGACGAACAGGGTGCGTGGCTGATCGTATAGTTTGTCGGGAGGGGCGTAGGCTTGCAGCAGGCCATCCTTCATAACCGCCACGCGGTCGGCCATTGTCATGGCCTCCACCTGGTCGTGGGTGACGTAGATGGAGGTGATGCCCAATTCCATCTGCAGCCGTTTGATCTCGCCGCGCATCGAGAGACGCAGACGGGCATCCAGGTTCGAGAGAGGCTCGTCGAACAGCAGCAATTGGGGCTCTTTGACCAGCGCCCGGCCCAGCGCGACCCGCTGTTGCTGGCCGCCGGACAGTTGGGCCGGCTTGCGGTCCATCAGATGGCCGATGCCCATCATGTCCGCCACCCGCTGTGCTTGCTTCCGCATCTCTTCCTTCGGGACTTTCTTGAGTTTGAGGGGGTAACTGATGTTCTGGAAGACGGACATGTGGGGATATAGGGCGTAGCTCTGGAAGACCATGCCAATGTTGCGATCTTTGGGCGCCATGTGATTGACCACCTGGTCGTCAAAGCGGATAAAGCCAGCGGTCGGCTTGTAGATGCCCGCCACCATCAGCAGCGTGGTCGTCTTCCCGCAGCCAGAAGGCCCCAGAAAGGCCACAAACTCGGCATCTTTGATGTCCAGGTTCATCGAGTCAGCCCCCACCACGTTGCCCCACCGTTTAGTCAGGTTTTCAAGTTCAACTTTCATCGTTTTCTCCTTGCGTATTGCGTGTTGTGTGATGGAAGACGTAACATTCACGCCCTTCGACAAGCTCACCGCCACGAGTACTCGCGGTGGCAGGGCAGGCTTCACCCATCACGTTTCACGTCTTGCGTCTTACGTACCACCTTTGCTCCCGCCAGCGTAAACGCTGAGCAGCATCTCCTGGGTAAAGATGAAAAAGATCAACACGGGGATGAGTTGGAACATCCCCACGGCGGCGATCATGTTCCAGTTGGTCGGCGCGGTGTCGCTGATCATCTGCCTCATATAGACCGGCATGTTGGCTACCTTGGTACCCACAGTGAACGTAAACGGGATCAAAAAGGCAGACCAGCCGGACAGAAAGTTAAAGATGGCCAGCGCGGCTAGGCCGGGCTTGATCAGGGGGATGATGATCTCCCACCAGACGCGAAAGCGCGAAGCGCCGTCAATCAGCGCGGCGCGCTCCATATCCCAGGAAAGGTTATCGAAAAAGCCCTTCATCAGCCAGATGCCGAGCGGCAAATCCAGGGCGATCATTACCAGCGCCACTCCTCCAACGGTGTTGTAGCCGAAACTCGCGCCGATCACGGGGATCTTGGAGAGAAAGTTCAGCACGAAAAAGATGGCGATCAGCAGCGTGACGCTGGGGAAGGCGTGCAGAATGAGCGTCAGCGAAAGGAAGCTCTTGCGCCCCGCAAAGTTCATGCGCGACAGCGCGTAGGCAGCCATTGAGGAGACAAACCCGACACCGACTACCATTCCCACCGCCAGGACGAACGAGTTCAGGGTGACGCGCCAGATAGCCGGGTCGCTCAGGAACTCCCAATTGCGCAAGGTCAATCCGCCGATGTTGCCCTCGGCATCTATGGGGAACAAACCCTCGGTGCGGTACGAAAAGGTGGCGATAATCAGCCAGGCATAGCCGAGCACGATGGGCGAAATGCTGATGATGAGCAGAACGTAGGGGAGTGCCCGGCCGAGGAAGCGTCTGGCGCCAGATCGTGATTCGGTTTCAAAAGTTATCGTAGACATCTGGATTCCTCCTATAGCACGTCAATCTTGGGTTCCTGCACCAACTCGCCAAAGCGAAAGACGCGCAGGTAGATGGCGGACATCACGATGCCGATGATCACCAGGACAAAGCCCCAGGCCGCGCCGTAGCCCCACTGGTTGTGGCCGAAATAGGTTTTCAGCGCCCGCTTGTACGCCGTGAGCGCCCACACCTCGGTGCGGTACAGGCCCGGCCCGCCTTCGGTCAGCAGCAAGATGTATTCAAAGGACGTGAGCAACGAGAGGGTCTGGTAGGTGGTCACGAACAGCAAGGGCCACCGGATCTGGGGCAGGGTGATGTCGCGGATGATCTGCCAGGTGGAAGCGCCGTCCACCTTGGCGGCGGTGATAAGGTCTTTGGGAATCGCCTCGATGGCCGAACTAAAGAGGATCAGGCCAAAGGAGGCGCCCACAAAGCCATTCACCAGGATGACGAAAAGCCACGGCTGCTCCATGAGCCAGTATTGCGGCTCTACGCCGAACGGTGCCAGCAACTGGTTGATCAGGCCAAAAGGGGGTTGGTGAGCTATGCGTCTCCACATCAGGATATAGATCACCGAGGGGGTAATGCGGGGCAACAACCATATCAGGCGGAAAAAAAAGCCGGCTCGACGGTTGATGTGGGTGGTCAGCAGGGCCAGCAGCAGGGCCATCCCCACGTTAAAGCAGCTCAGGGTCACGGCAACGTAAAAGAAGGTGTTGCCCAAGATCTTGGGGAAGAACTTGTCCTTGAACAACCGGGTATAGTTTTCCAGGTTGATAAAGGTCAAGGGCTCGCTAAAGTTGGAACTGGACAGGTCGGTCAGGCTGATAACGAAGAGGATGATCACGGGGAGGAAAAAGAAGACCAGCACCAGCACCGCGGCCGGGCTCATAAAGCCCCAGGCGCCCAACGTAGCCTTCAACTGCGTCCAGCGCGAGGCCTCACCGCCAACAACGCCTCGGGTCATAGTCGTACCCTCCTTACCTATTTGAGAATTGGATAGTTCTTTTCCAGGCCAAAGGAGGAGAGGGGGCACAAGCCCCCTCTCCAACCTGTTGTCTATGGTGGTTATCCGCCCTGGATCACCACATTGTCGCCGAGCTCATTCTGAAGCTGGTCCACGACCACTTCGAGGGCATCGGCTGGATCCAGGTCACCCGACTCGACCGCCTGGATTCCGAGATAATACGCCTCGGACCACGCGCTCCAGTGGGGGCTGTTGGGCAGGAAGGTGGTCACGTCCAGCAAAGGCAGCACCTGGCTCAGGTACTCGGAGCTGGTGTAGGGGCCATACTCCGCCTGGGACTTTAGGATGCCCAGGTGGCCACTGGCGATGGCATAGTCGGTGTTGAGTTCCTTGACCGTCGCCTTGGAGATCAGGAGCAGCGCCAGGTCGGGATGCTCGGCCGCCGAGCTGACCATGTACAGCAACGGGTGGGTCAGGGTGGTGGGGTTGCCCGTGCCGTTCTCCATGCCCGGAATGGCAGCAAAGCCAAAGTTCTCCCACAGATAGTCCTCTCCGCCAAGGTCGACAACATAGTTGCTGAACCACTCGGCCCAGTTCCACGAGCCGCCGAATACAAAGAGAACGTCGCCGTTCGTCACGCCGGTGTGCCAGGTCGTCCAGTCGCCATCGAGGCGGGTGTCCGAAAGGATGCCACGCTCCTGCGTGGCCGCGTACAGTTTCTCGTAAACCTTGAGAGCGGCCTCTTGGTCAAAGACCAGCGCGTCACTATCGCCGGTGATCTCGCCGCCGGCAGCGTAGTAGTAGTACAAAAAGTCGCCGCCGTTCTTGGGGCGGTGCCACCAGCCGTTGCCCTCAGCGACGACGCCGGCAGTAACGGCCTCCTCGGCGGTATCGAACATATCCTCCCAGGTAAACTCGCCGCTCATGATGCGGTCTGGCAGGCTCTCGATGTCCGCGTCGCTCCAGCCCAACTCGGCCAGCAACGTCTTGTTGTAGAACAGCGGCCGCGCCTCGGCGTCCTGCGGGACACCCCAGCGACTGCCGTTCCACTCGGTGGAGGCCCAGAGGGCGTCAATCACGTCGTCGAACTCGGGATAGTCACCCAACATACTGGTGACGTCGACCAGATACCCGGCCGGGCCCCAGTCCCCGATGTGCTCGTGGCCGGAGCAGACGATGTCGGGCGCCGCGCCGGCGTCGGAGGCCAGCTCGAACTCGGTCTTGTAGTCGCCCCAGTCCGCATTGTCCTGGATGATCTCCAGTTCGATGCGACGGTCGTCGCCTGCCTCGGCCAGCGCAGCGTTAGTGGCCCCTACGGCGCTCACCAGGTTGTTGCAGCGCCCGTCCTCGTGGGGCGGGGAGGCCTTGCAGCGGGCGACGATGTGAATCAGTTCGCCGCCGACCGGCACCTCTACTTCTACTTGCACCTCTCGCGTGACTTCAACCTCGACCTCGACCTCTTCCTTCTCGGTCACGACGCGGGTGACCTCAACGACCTCCGGCTCGGCCGGCGCGCAGGCCGCGAGCACCATGCTCAAGCTGACCAACGCTGCCAAGACGGCCCACAATCTATGCTTTTTCATCTTTACTCTCTCCTTTTCATTCTTGAAGTGGTTGTCCGATTCACAGTGCCCCGGTTGCTCCCGAGGCCAGCGTAAACTGACTCTGTTTGATCGTCCCGGGTCATCACCTCCTTTCATGACTCTTCGAGTGTCTCTTGCCGTCTGCCCCTGTTTTCGCGTAATCTATTGACCGTGCTTCGCGCCAGGGGCAGACAGGCAGAGACGGGCGATTATATCAGGCAGGAGTAGGGGGAGGTCCCGTGCTCTCACGAATTACCGTCTCGGCTGGCAGGATCTCAGGCCCCACGCCCTCCTGACCTTGAATGAGTGCCAGCAACATATGTATCAACCGTTGCCCCATCAGATTGGTGGGTTGTCGGATGGTAGTGAGACGGGGATGGCAATGCGTAGCAAACTCCACGTCGTCAAAGCCCACGACCGACATTTCCTCCGGTACCCGAATCTCGGCCTGCTGCAGACCGCCGAGCACGCCGATAGCCGACATGTCGTTGAAGCAAAAGACAGCGGTCGGGGGTTGGCTCTGGGATAGCAGAATCTGAGCAGCAACGCTTCCCCCCCGCAACGTTCCGTCGCCCTCAATTATCAGATCTTCGTCCACAGGAATTCCATTTGCCGCCAATACTTGCTGGTAACTTTGCCGGCGGTCAGAGTTGCTGCGGCGGCTGCGCCGGTTGGCGATGTAGGCGATGCGCCGATGTCCAAGTTGAACTAAATGCTCAACGGCCCGTCGAGCGCCGGCCTGGTTGTCAGTGGAGACAGAATAGGGGTAAGTACGGCAATTAGTCAGCACGACCGGCAGGGGAAAACGGTCGTGCATCTGGATGTAACCAGTGTCAATCTGCGAACCAATCACGATGATACCCCTGGTGCGGCGCCCGTGGAACGCGCCGACGACCTCCAATTCGCGGTCTGGGTCGAGGTAGGAACTGCTCATGAGAACCGAGTACCCTTGCTCTTGGGCTACTTCTTCAATGCTTGTGACCAGGTGGGCTAGAAAAGGGTCCGAGACCGAAGTGATCACCACACCGATGGTCGCTGTGTCCCGTGTCACCAGGCTGCGGGCCAGCAGACTGGGTATATATCCCATCTCTTCTGCCAAGCCACGGATGCGTACTTTTGTCTCAGTGCTGATACGAGGGTGGTCGCTGAGTGCGCGGGAGACGGTGGAAGGTGAGACCCCTGCCGCCTTAGCTATGTCCTTGATGGAGACTTCCATCATATCCACCCCTGTGCATACGTTTGCATTAACGGGGATTTATTTGCCCCGCGAAGGCGGGGCTTGCGCATACGTTTGCACAAGTAGATTTTACTACATCTTGGCCGGTTTGTCAAGTTCTGATTCTCAGATCTGGACCATTTGCCACTTTATCGCGGCGGGGTATAATTGTAGTATATCCGTCACAAGGAGCAAAGATGACTGCGTGTACGTATTGTCATGCCAATGCCTTCTATCGTGACCGCGAGAGCGGCGCCTACCTGTGCCCGGTTCACGCCCGGCTGGAGGTGACCGGGCCACGGGGAGAGGCGCCACGACCACCGCTCACCATCCGGCCCGCCACACCCGCCGATCGCCTGCGCATTGCCGAACTGGCGGACTACTTCTGGGGCGAGGTCGAGGTCAGGTGCTTTGGCCGCAGTTACCAGGTGGATGTGCTGCCAGCCTTCGTTGCCTGCGATGGAGATGAGATCGTCGGCGTGGCCATTTACACCCGCGAAGGGGAGGCCGTCAATCTGGTCATGCTTAACGTTCTGCCCCAGTGGCAGGGCCGGGGTACCGCACGCGATTTGATTGTAGCAGTAGCCGAGGTCGCGCGCGCCGAGGGTGCAAGTCGCCTCATCGTCGCCACGACCAACGACGACCTGCTCGCGCTGGGGCTCTATCAGCGGCTTGGGTTCACGATCACAGGAGTACGCGTGGGCGAACTGCTGGAGCACCACGGCGGGGTAGAACCGGGATTCGCCGGTACCCCGGTGCGGGACGAGATCCAGATGGAGTTGCTGCTATGAGCGAGCGACCACTCATTGCCATCACGATGGGTGACCCCGCCGGCGTGGGGCCGGAGATCGCGGCTAAGGCACTGGCGCGGGACGAGGTGTGGGATAACTGCCGCCCGCTCGTCGTCGGAGACGCGGACGTGCTGGCGCAGGCGGTCGTGTTGGTGGCTGCCTCGTTGGCTCTTCACCCCGTCGCCAGTCTGGCCGAGGCCCGTTTCGACCCCACCGGGCCGGATGTGCTCGACTTGCACAACGTGGAGCCCGCCGCGCTGCGGCGGGGCACAGTCTCAGCGAAGGCGGGGCGAGCAGCGGTGGCCTACGTCGAGCGGGCGGTCGAACTGGCACTGGCTGGACAGGTGGACGGCATCGCCACCGGGCCGGTCCACAAGGCGGCCCTGCGGGCCGCTGGCTGCCCCCACATCGGGCACACCGAGTTGCTGGCGGCGCTGACCTGTGCGGAACGGGTGACGACGATGCTGGCAACGCCCGGCCTGAGGGTGGTGCACGTCACACGCCACGTGCCACTGCGGGAAGTTGCAGCACACATCACGCGCGAGCGAGTGCTGGAGACAATCCGCCTGACCGACGAGGGATTGCGCGGCATGGGCATCCAACGTCCGCGACTGGCCGTGGCCGCACTCAACCCCCACGGCGGCGATGAGGGGTTGCTGGGGTGGGAGGAGATCGAGACTATTGGACCGGCGGTCGAGGCAGCGCGGGCGGGGGGAATAGATGTTCATGGTCCTATCCCGGCTGATTCGGTCTTCTTTCGCGCCATCCGTGGCGAGTTCGACGCGGTGGTGGCGATGTACCACGACCAGGGACACATTCCGATCAAGACCCACGGCTTTGAGCGCAGCGTTGCGGTGACGCTGGGACTGCCCATCGTGCGCACATCGGTGGATCACGGCACAGCCTTCGACATCGCCTGGCAGAATCTGGCGAGCGAGGAGAGTCTGGTAGAAGCGATCCGGCTGGCGGCTCGACTGGCCTCGCAGCGCGGACTTGCGTCTTAAGGCTTTGTGTGGTATAAAGACGTTGTAGGCCCCCGTAGCTCAGTGGATAGAGCATCGGCCTCCGAAGCCGGTGGCCCGCGTTCAAGTCGCGGCGGGGGTACTCAGGCGAAGCGGTTGAGACCGCTTGCGAGAAAAAACAGTCCAGCCGATGCGCTGGGCTGTGTGTTTCAATGAGTGAAAACTACTGGGATTTGACACATTGGCGAAATGAGGTACAATTGGGGCCGAATTGGATCGGCAAGCCGTGGCTTGCGATCTGGAATTAGCCCACGTAGCTCAGTTGGTAGAGCACACCCTTGGTAAGGGTGTGGCCATGGGTTCAAGTCCCATCGTGGGCTCTGTACGAGGCCCATAGGTGGACAAGGTGATTTAATGGCTAAGAAAGCGGTTCGGCAGGTGATCACACTCGCCTGCATAGAATGTAAAGAGCACAACTACACGACCGAAAAGAATCGGCGCAACGATCCCAGCCGCGTGGAGTTGAAGAAATTCTGTCCCCGTTGCCGTAAACATACGTTGCACCGCGAGACAAAGTAGGAGGCTCACAGGCCAGTAGCTCAATTTGGCAGAGCAACGGTCTCCAAAACCGTAGGTTGCGGGTTCGATTCCTGCCTGGCCTGCCTGGGATGGGTTTCAAGACACCGCCGTGCGTGGAGGCGGTGTCTTGGAGTGTAGGGTGGCCTGTATAGGGGGGCACTAGACGTGGCGAAGGCAAAAGCAACGAAAAAGAAAGCAAAGTCAGGGAAAAAGCCAAAGAGGGAAAATGCCATTATACGCTACCTGCGCGAGACGCGCGCAGAATTGCGTAAGGTGCATTGGCCCACTCGCCAGGAGGCATGGAATCTGACGAAAGTCGTCCTGGTCGTCACTGTCTCTATGGCTCTTTTCTTGGGCTTGCTGGATTACTTATTTGCTCTGGCACTGCAAGGCATCATCAGCGGCAGCGCGATTGCCATTGGTATCGTGGGTGTCGTTGCAGTCGCGAGCGTGGTGGCCGTCATGATCCTGAACCGGCGGACGGCATAGTAAATTGGACCTCTAGTGACAATGATGTTCGCGGAAGAAGTCGTGCTCAATGCAGAGGCTGCAGTGGAGGATATGCCGACGCTGATCTCACCAGGAACCGGAGATGATATGGCCGAAGAACCACTGGCGGTAACTCCTGACCTGGCAGCGGGTGAGGAAAAGCCACCGGAGCAACCTGTGGAAGAGGCCACGCCGGAACCGCAGGCCTCTGAGATACCAGAAACCACCGTCGAGGTCGCAGAGACCCAGGCCGGGGAAGCAGTTGAGGAGACCGAGGCCGAGGTGTCTGAACCTCGTAGCCACGCCTGGTACGTCGTCCACTGCTATTCCGGCTACGAGAATAAGGTCAAG
>JAUWOI010000089.1 GCA_030612185.1 Anaerolineae bacterium | reverse complement strand
GTGACGTCGTCATCATCGCTTCCGTCTCCTGCATCTACGCCATCGGCGACCCCCAGGAGTGGGGCCGCGTCGTCGTCAAACTGGCGCGGGGGGAACACCACCGGCGCGACGGGCTCCTCCGCCACCTGGTCAGCATCCGCTACGAGCGTAATGACTTCCAGTTGAAGCGCGGGGCCTTCCGCGTGCGAGGCGACACGTTGGAGGTAGTGCCGGCTTACGGTGAGACCGCCTACCGCATCGGCTTCTGGGGAGACGAGATCGAGCGCATCACCGAGGTTGACTCTCTCACCGGCGAGATGCTGGCAGAACTGGACGAGGTACAAATCTTCCCCGCCAAGCACTTCATCACCCCGGAGGAGAAGCGAGAGCAGGCCATGGCCGACATCGAAGCCGAACTGGAGGAACGGCTGGCCGAACTGAAAACCCAGGGGAAACTCCTGGAGGCCCAGCGGTTGGAGCAGCGCACCAGGTACGACCTGGAGATGATCCGCGAGATCGGCTACTGCTCCGGCATCGAGAACTACTCCCGCCACCTGCAGCAGCGGACGCCCGGTTCACCTCCGTGGACGCTGATGGACTACTTCCCGGCCGATTACTTGCTCATCGTGGACGAATCCCACATGGCGATACCTCAGGTGCGCGGGATGTACCACGGCGACCGCAGCCGCAAGGGGGTGCTGGTCGAGTACGGCTTCCGCCTCCCCTCCGCGATGGACAACCGCCCGCTCAACTTTGAGGAATTTGAGGCGCGCATTAATCAGGTCATCTACACCTCCGCCACCCCCGGCCCCTACGCACTGGAGAAGAGCCAGCAGGTGGTGCAGCAAATCATCCGCCCCACCGGCATCGTGGACCCCCAGATCATCATCAAGCCGGTGCGCGGGCAGGTGGACGACCTGGTAGGACAGATCAACGAGCGGGTGGCGCGGGGTGAGCGCGTGCTGGTCACCACGCTCACCAAACGTATGGCCGAGGACCTGGCCGACTACCTGCGCGAACTGGACATCAAGGTGCATTACCTCCACAGCGAGGTTCAGACCATCGAGCGGGTGGAGATTCTGCGAGACCTGCGGCTGGGAGCCTACGCCGTGGTGGTGGGGATCAATCTGCTGCGGGAGGGGCTGGACTTGCCGGAGGTCAGCCTGGTGGCGATCCTGGACGCCGACAAGGAAGGGTTCCTGCGGTCGGACACCGCCCTCATCCAGACCACCGGCCGGGCGGCACGGCACGTCAACGGCACCGCCATCATGTACGCCGACCGCATCACCGCCTCGATGCAGCGAGCCATCGAGGAGACGGAGCGGCGGCGCAAGACCCAAACGAAGTACAATAAGGAACACGGCATCGTGCCTGCTACCATCGTCAAGGAAGTCCGTGACCTGACCGACCGGGTGCGCAGCGAGGCAGCCCCTGACCGCGAGCACGGCCTGGCCCTGGGCCAGTTGCCCAACGACGAACTGACCCGCCTGATCCGGGAACTTGAGAAGCAGATGAAGGCTGCAGCCCAGGCACTGGAGTTTGAGAAGGCCGCTTTGTTGCGCGACCAGATCTTCGAACTGCGAGCCGTGCTGGTGGATAAGGAGGAGGCAGAGATGCCGGCCTGGGAGCGGGAGCGCCGCAGGGCACGCTTGGGCGTCGAATGAACTGATCTGCTAACTGCTAACCGCTGGCTGCCAAGTTGTACTCCTCACGCACCCGCCCGGACAACTCCGCTGCCATCCGCATCACCCGCTCGGCCACAGGCACGGAGAGCGTGCCGGGGCCGCAGGCCGGGGTGATGAAGGAGCGCGGTAGCAACTCTCGCCGGTTGAACCCCTTTCGCTCAAAGAGCACCATCGCCCGCTCCAACACCTCCCACGCTCCATCCAGCGTGATCGTCTCCGCCGCCTCGCCTGTGTTGGGAATCACCCCCCAGGCCAGCATTCCGCCCCGCGCCAGAAAACCCCGCAGCGAGTCGGGGTAGAGCGCCAGATACTCGGCGTACTCGTAGGCGTCGAAGGAGAGGATATCCACCGAGGTCTCAAGCAACATGCTCCAATCTGTGTTGGCACAACAATGCGTGCACGTCCAGCCCTGCAGGCCCGAGAAAATCTCCTCCAGCGCTGCGGTCACCCCCTCGCAGGAGAGGCTGGCGTAGGCGCTGCCGACCATGGAAAGAAACGGCTCGTCAACGGAGATGATGGTACGCGGGCAGAGCGCTCGCAACTGTGCCTCCTGCCACTGCGCATGCCGTAGCACGTTTTTGACGATGACGTCACGCATCATATCATCGTACAGGGCAGGGCGCAAGTCCTGGTCAGTCACCTGCAGGCCCAAACTGATCGGGCCGGTCACCTGACCTTTAATCGCCCAAGCCCCCTCCAGCGGGCCGCGTCCCAGCAGTTCGTACAGACCAGCGGCGTATTCGGGACTGGGAGCAAAACGGGCGGCATCTTCCTCCAGAAAGGTAGCGTAAAACGCTTCGGCTGCATCAAGCCAGCCTGCGCCCAATTCAACCCAGACACGCTCCTCTTCGTCCTCGACACGAATGCCGGGCAGGTACTCACCGAACTGGACGTACATGTTCTCGCGGAAAGCGCGGCGTGGCAGTTGGGGCCAAAAGGGGAGAACCTGAAACGTCTCCAGTACGAAATTCGTAGCCGTGAGACTATCGGTGTGAGGCATGCTGCCAATGCCAGTGGCGCGACAATTGGGATGCTCCCGCTCCAATCTCATCCGCGCTCCTCCATTACCCGCTCCGCCGCCTCGTACCCCGCCGCCAGCGCCTTCAGGTTGGCGTCCGCAGTCCCTCGCGGGACTCGATCCCGCACTGCCGCCTCCAATGCCTTCCGCGATACGATCCTGGTCAGCCCAGCCAACAACCCCAACCCTACCACGTTGGCAGTGATCTCCCGTCCCGTCGCCTCCCGCGCCAGGGTGGTCATCGGCACGCGCACGGCTCGCGTTGTCGGAGCGCGCGTGACGTGGTCGGCATCCAGAATCAACAATCCATCCCCGCGCATCTGCCCGCCGTACCGATCGCAGGCCTCCTGGCTCATACAGAGCGTGATGTCGGCCCGGATCACCTTAGGATAATGAATCTCTCTCTCGGAGATCACTACTTCCGACCGGCTGGCCCCGCCCCGCGCCTCTGGCCCATACGACTGGGTCTGGGTGACGTTCTTGCCGTCTTGGATGGCCGCCTCGGCCAGCAGGATGCCGGCCAGGATAGCCCCCTGTCCGCCGGTACCGGCCAGCCGCACCTCATAGCGCCTCACCATCATGCTGTCTCCCTTTGTGCTCGCTCGATGATCTGATCGTAGAGCCGCGTGTACTCCGTGATGTCCCGGTCCACGAACACACCACGTATGATGACATCGCGTCTCTCCTCCTCGCTCATCTTCTCGGCGCGCTTGAGCGGCACACTCTGCTCCTTGAGACGGCGCATCATATCGGACGCGGTGCCCCAGCGGTTGATCCGGCCTATCGTCGTATGGCAGTAGCTCACCGCCTCGACCATCGCGAAGCCATCTTTGTTGATCGCCTGGGCAATATACTTCTCCAACTCCCGCACGTGGAAGACGGTGCTACGAGCGACGAAGGCCGCCCCGGCTGTCACCGCCAACTCGGCAATGGGGAAGGGCTGCTCGATGTGGCCGTAAGGAGCGGTCGCCGCCCGTACACCGAAGGGTGTGGTGGGCGAGTACTGGCCACCGGTCATCCCGTAGGTGGAATTGTTGACCACGATGGCGGTCAGCCCGATGTTCCGGCGGGCAGCGTGGATGAAATGGTTGCCGCCGATGGCCAGCGCGTCGCCGTCGCCCATCACCACGATGATTTTCATCTCCGGCCGCACCATCTTCAGCCCGGTGGCAAAGGCCAGCGCCCGGCCGTGAGTGGTATGCATCGTATTGAGGTCCACGTAGACCGGCATCCGCCCCGTGCAGCCGATCCCAGAGATCATTGCTACATCGTTCTTGTCCAGTTGCAGGCCATCCACCGCCCGGGCGATAGCCCCCATGACGATGCCAATGCCGCAGCCGGCACACCAGACGTTCGGAAATTTTTTGCTATGGCGCAGATAGCGCTCGTGAACCCGTGACTCCCATTGCTGTCTTCTCATTTCTACTCCCTACTTCCTACTCCCTACTCCCTACTCCCTACTCCCTACCCCCAATCGCGGCCAGTATCTCGGCCGGCCGGATCATCTCGCCGTCGGCACGGTTGACGCGATGCACCTTGTGCCGCCCCAACACCCGCTCTACCTCCAGCGCCAGTTGACCCAGGTTCATCTCCGGTACCACGACACGATGCAGCCGGGCGGCGGCGTGCTCCACGACCTCCTCGGCAAAGGGCCAGATAGTCTTGAGGCCGAGGAAGCCGACTTTGTCCCCCCGCTCCCGCGCCATTTCGACGGCGTAGCGGGCTGAGCGCGCCGTAGCACCGTAAGCAATGACCAGCGTCTCGGCGTCCTCGATGCCGTCCTCATCATAGAGCAGTATGTCTGAAAGGCTGCGATCAATCTTGCGGAAGACCCGCTCCAGCCAGGGCTGGACCTCGTCCAGCCGGTTGGTTGGATACCCTCGCTCGTCGTGGTGCAGGCCGGTGATGTGATAGCGATAGCCCTCGCCAAAAGGCGCTAGCGGCGGTACGTCGGCCGGGAAGTTTTCGAAAGGCTTGTACCACTCCGGCGGCACCGTCGTTCCCGGCCGTTCCACCCGCTCAATGGTCTCCGAATCGGGCAGGATTACGCGCTCCCGCATGTGACCGATGACCTCATCCATCAACAAGATCACCGGTGTGCGGTACCGTTCGGCGAAGTTGAACGCCTGCACCGTCAGATCAAAAGTCTCGCGGACGGACGAGGGGGAAAGGGCGATGATGGGATGGTCGCCGTGGGTACCCCAGCGGGCCTGCATCACGTCCCCTTGGGAGGGACTGGTGGGACGTCCGGTGGAAGGCCCCAGTCGCTGCACATCCACGATGACGCAGGGAATCTCGGCCATCGCCGCATAGCCTATGTTCTCCTGCATCAGGCTGAAGCCGGGGCCAGAGGTAGCGGTCATCGCCTTTGCCCCGCCCACCGACGCGCCGATGACGGCGGCGAGAGAGCCAATTTCGTCCTCCATCTGGATGAATTTGCCGCCCACCTGGGGTAGTCGCCGCGCCAGGACTTCGGCCACCTCGGTGGCCGGGGTGATGGGGTAGCCGGCGAAGAAGCGACAGCCTGCAGCAATGGCCCCCTCAGCACAGGCTGCGTCACCCTGCATTAACATTGCAGTCATTCCGCTTCCTCCTCCGGCTCAATGTCCGTCACGAAGATAGCAAAGTCCGGGCAGTGCAACTCACACCAGCGGCAGGCAGTGCACTTCTCCGGGTGTGCCACGATGACCCGCCCACCGGGGCCCTGCTCCACCAGCACCCCAGCCGGGCAGAACTCGACGCACAGCCCACAGCCCTTGCACCAATTGGGAAAAACGGTCACACGGCCACGCGGAAGGCGGCGTTTGGCACGGGCCTCCTTCTCCTCCACAACCTCTACAGCATTCAGCACATCCATTTGCCTGCCCGATCTCCTTCTTTATACCGGAATTGCGGCTGCATTATCCCACAAAGTACTACTTTGTGCCAGCGAACCGCGCTCCCGACGGTGAGATTCCAAAACACACAAGCCTCCCGCAGGTTCGGAACCTGCGGGAGGCTTGATGGTGCTGATGCGTCTACATCTGCGTTCATCAGCGCGAATCTGCGTCCGCCCTACTCCCTCCGTTCAGGCATCAGCATCCTCGCCAAGCAAGCCCATAGCGTATTCGTACCCCCGCCCGAACGCTTGTTTGTTCAATTCCTCTGTCCCCTTGGGCACACTGTCGAGAACGGCCTGGCGCATAGCCTCCTCTGACACCACGTCGCTGAGCGCGGCCAGCGCCCCCAGCATCACAATATTGGCCACGATCCGCCGTCCCAGTTCCTGCTCGGCGATACGGGTCGCCGGGATAGGGATGACGCGCTGGCCGGCGGATGGGTCAGTCTCCACCAGGCCGGCGTCAATCAAGAGCAGCCCCCCCTCAACCAACTGGCCGTGGTAGGTGGTATAGGCTTCCTGCGACATAAGCGTCATCACTGCCGGGCGGGTGACGTGCGGGTACGTGATCACGCCGTCAGAGATGATGAGCGCGGTACTGCAGGCGCCTCCACGCGACTCGGGGCCATAGGACTGCGTCAGCGTCACCTCCCGCCCATCGTGGAGCGCCGCCGCCTTGCCGACGATTTTGCCAGACAGGATAATGCCCTGCCCACCAAACCCACCCAGCAACACCTCAACCTGTCCGGTCCCGGCGACAGTGTGCGGTCTGACTTGAGCCGGCGCAACGGCGGGCTTTTCCTCCCCCAGTTCTATCTTCACCTCGAAGGAAGTGGTCGCTTCTGCGGAAGGGCGGTGTAGGAGCCCCAGGTCATCACAGGGGCGCAACTCGCCGTACATCTCCCGCATACGGTCCTGGAAAGTGGGCCGCTCAATGTCCACGAATTCGCCGCAGACGATCTCTCCGCCAAATCCGATGTCCACCTCCCACGGTTTAGCGTCGTGGCGAATGACGCTGTGCTCCTGATAATACTTCAGAATATCCCCGCCTTCCAACCTTTTTCTGTTAAAGCGCACAAAGAGCGTGGGGCAGGGGGCAATGGCCTCGACGACGCTAAAGCCCGGCTTCAAGAGCGCCTTGTGAATGGACTTTTCCAGCCGGCGGGCGTGGAGCGTCGTCCAGCGGGCCACGTAGGTCGCGCCGGCAGCAGAAACCAGGTTGGGGATGCTGAAAGGATGCTCCAGGTTGCCCCGGGGCGAGGTGCTGGTGCGGGCCTCCGTCGGTGTCGTCGGCCCCATCTGCCCGCCCGTCATCCCGTAGTTGAAATTATTGACACAGACGACCGTCAAGTCCATATTGCGGCGGGCGGCGTGGATCAGGTGATTGCCGCCGATAGCAACCAGATCTCCATCGCCGGAGAAAACGACGACTTTGAGTTCAGGGTTGGCCAGTTTGAGGCCCGTGGCGAAGGGAATAGCCCGCCCGTGGGTGGTGTGAAAGCCATCGAGCCGCAGGTAGCCGGCCACCCGCCCGGTGCAGCCGATGCCGGAGACAATCGCTACCTTGTCCAGGTCAAGCCCCGAGCGCGTGAGTGCGCTGACGAAACAACTCAGCGCCGTGCCTATCCCACAGCCAGGGCACCAGATGTGCGGCAGTCGCTCCGTGCGCAACAGTTCATCCATCGGGTGTTGCTCGATCTCCTCCACTGTCGGCACGCCCGCCAGTTCGTCTTCCATCTTCATCTCCTCCACCACCACCTTGCTCCTCTGCCTCTCCGCTCCTCCGCTCCCCTGCTCCCTCGCTCTCCTGCTCATCGCGCCGCCTCGCGGATCGCGCCCAGGATATCCGCCGGATCGTGAATGTCGCCGCCAGGATGAGTAACAGGGATAACGCGCGCCTGTCCGGCCGCGCACCGCTCGACCTCCCGCACGACCTGCCCCATGTTGATTTCCGGCACGACGATCGCTCTTACCCTCTTTGCCAGTTCACGGATGCGGTCCTCGGCGAAAGGCCAGACGGTCACCATCTTGAGCATTCCCACCCGCAACCCCTCCTCCCGCGCCTGTTGCACCGGCAAAAGCGCCGTGCGGGCCGAGATGCCGTAGGAGACGACCACGACCTCGGCGTCCTCGACGCCGTCCTCGACCAGTTCAATGATGTCGTGCCGGTTGTCTCGAATCTTGGCGATGAGGCGGGGGAGGAATATCGCCTGCTGCGCCGCCGTCACCACCGGATAGCCGCGCTCGTCGTGGGTCAGACCAGTCACGTGGATGCGGTAGCCCGTCCCCGCGATCGGGAAAGGCGGCACGCCGTCCTCGTCCGGCGCGTAGGGGAGAAAGTCGGGGCCGGGCGGAACCTTTGGCTTGCGCCAGGGGTAGATAAAGATCTCGTCCGCCGGCGGGATGACCACCCGCTCGGTCATGTGGCCCACCGCCCCATCACTCATCACCAACACCGGCGTGCGGTACTTTTCGGCCAGATTGAAAGCGCGGATGGTCAGGTCGAACGCTTCCTGCGGAGAGCCGGGGGCCAGGGCGATGATCTCGTAGTCACCGTGGGAGCCCCACCGGGCCTGCATCATGTCAGACTGGCTGCCCAGTGTCGGCAGGCCAGTAGAGGGCCCGCCTCGCTGCACATTCACCACCACACAGGGGGTCTCGGTCATGATCGCCAGGCCAATGTTCTCCAGCATCAGGCTGAGACCGGGGCCCGAGGTAGCAGTCATCGCCCGCGCTCCGCCCCAGGCCGCGCCGACCACCGCGTTCATCGAGGCCAGTTCGTCCTCCATCTGAATGAAGACGCCGCCGACCTCCGGCAGCCGGGCCGCCATGCGCTCGGCGATCTCGGTGGCCGGCGTGATGGGATAGCCGCCAAAGAAGCGGCAGCCAGCACAGATAGCCCCCTCGGCAACTGCCGTGTCGCCGTCCAGGAAAAACGCGCCTTCCAACAATCCAGATTCACTCACGCCCATTCACCTCCACCACGTAGATACAGAATTCCGGGCAAAGCAACTCACATAGCCGGCAGGCCACACACCGCTCCGGCTGAACCGCCCGAGGCGGATGATAACCCTTCTCATTCATCTCGTCCGACGTTTCGAGCACCTGACGAGGGCAGTACCGCACGCACAATTCGCACCCCTTACAGCGGGATTTGATGATGTGTACCTCGCCGTGCGGAGAAGTGAATTTATCAACGTCTAACGGTGTGCGCCAGAGTTTCAAGGTGACATCTCCTCACATCAATCCTTCCAGTGCTTCTCTCGACGCCGCCTCCACCTCGTCGTGGATGCTCCGCCCGTGCGTATCCATCGTCACCACCACAGGGAAGTTCTCGACGCGGATTACCCAGAACGCCTCCGGCACGCCGAACTCGTCCTTCTTGTATACCGCCACGACTTCCTTCACCGCGTCGGCGATGAGGGAGGCAGCCCCACCGACGGCGTGGAAGTAGACCGCGCCGCGCTCCTGGCAGGCGCGCAGCGTCCCTGGCCCCATGCCTCCCTTGCCGATGACGCCGCGCAGCCCGAAGTGGGTGATGACCTCTGGCTCATACACCTCCTCGCGGATGGATGTCGTCGGGCCGGCAGCGACGAAGTGCCATCTGCCTTCCTCGTCCTGCCGCACGACAGGCCCGCAGTGGTAGATGACGCTGCCTTTGAGCAGTCGCCGCAGTTCCTCGTACAGCGGTCGCTCGCTTTCGGGCACTGCGTCGGCACGCTGTCCTGAGACTGCCTGCCCTGAGCGTAGCCGAAGGGTCAAAGGGCGGATGAAGTTCTCGATCAGGTACTTGTGGGCCGCGTCGCGCCCAGTGACCATCACACCGCTCAGCCGTACCGCGTCACCGACGTGGAGAGCGCGGATGGCCTCTTCGGAGATGGGAATGTCCAGTTCATACGTCGCCATAGATGACTTACTCCTTAAACCGATATCTTACCTTATCGCCCGTCCTGCCCGCTCCGCAGGCTCTCTTCGGCCCAGCGGACCACCGCTTCGGCAAGGGCGAGGACTTCCCGATATTCCTCACTGCTGGTCGGCGGCGTGAGGCCGGGATATCGGGTGAAAACGGCAAACCGTGTAAGCCGCTCGGCCTGTCTGATGGATTCCGGAACTTCGTGACCGGCCCTTTCGAGCCATGTCAGCAACCCGGCAAGATCATGAACATAAGGGAATTCTACATCGTGCTGGATCAAAAGGGCTTTGATCGCTTTCTCCGCAGCCTGTTGCGCGTTGAAACATAGGTCTTCCAGGTAGATGCCCGGCTCTTCTGTCCGGGCCACCATCAGGTTACTTCGGGCCCTGTTCAGCCACTCCCTGGGGTCATCCGGAGGGTAGCGTTCAGGCACGATAGACCTCCTTTCCCTCTCGTAAAGCGGGGGCGATGACGAGGCAGTGCGTATGGCGGTATCGCTCCACCTGCTCCGAGGTGACCAGAATCACATCCACCGCCTGTCCCACTCCATGCAAATTCATGTAAATGTCGCCGACAAGGCGATTCTGGTCAAATTCCCCACTTTTGATCACCAGCAAATCCACATCGCTGTGAGGTCTCATCTGTCCCCGAGCCGCCGAGCCAAACAGGATGATCCTCTCCGGCTGGGCCACCCGCACGATTCGCCGGAGGATTTCCTCAAGGGTTTCCTGGCTCAACACCGCCTTTCTCTCCATAACCCAATGCCCCTGACCTCAGATTAACCCGCCCCAACCTGCCCTTCCTCATCAAGGAGATTGAGGAGTACCTCGGATAAGGATTTTTTACTCCCCTCCCACCTTTGCGATCAAACTCATTAGGAAATCCTCCTGCGTCTTATCAAGGTATCGGTATGTTCCTTGCCCCCAATGTACTCCAAGAATCTCTTTTGCACGCAAGCCTTTGACCCATCTCTCCTCGGACATAGGTTGAAATTCTTCAAAATGTACTTTGTTGCCCTCGACTCTCTTCACTTTTGACCTGCCCCATAGAACAAGTGAACCATCAACATCTGGAAAAACAAAGAACACAGTACCTGTTGCTCTTTTACCAAAGTTCCCCTGAAAGTTTTCCCAATAACACTCGGTGCAGAGAGTCTTTTCCACACAGTGTTCTCCCTCACAATTTCCAAGTTCATCTATTTCGGTACTCACATCGACGGTATTAGTTGTACATTTATTAAACCGAGGATCGTTGGATATATTCGTGCACTTACCCATCCAATTCTGGTTATTGAATGCTACTCGAATTATCATTCCCATCGCAACACGCTCCTTCCAGCATAGTGCGATTCCATCAGCCTTCAAACGAAGGAGATGATGCCACGTGAACAATCATCCGCGCCCGCCGGCAGGCCCAGCACATGTAGGCGATACTCACGAAGTAGCAGGCCGGGAGGCGGTGGTAGGCCCTGATTTTGACGCCGAATACGGTCGTCTTTCCCCCGAAGCCCATCGGCCCGATGGACATTTCGTTGCACTCGCCGAGCAGCCGTTCCTCCAGCGCCGCCAATTCCGGCACCAGGTTGGTGTCGTCCAGCGGACGGAAGAGTTGCGCCTTGTCATGGACGTAGCCGGTGCCCCGGTGGGCGCCGATGGCCACCCCCAGCACCGCCGGCGCGCACCCCTTGCCCTGCGCCCGGTAGACGGCGTCCAGGACCACTTTGCGCACCCCCTCCAGATCACGCCCGGCCTTCAACGGCCCGTAGGGCAGTTTGTACTGCACGCCCACATTCTCGCTCCCGCCGCCCTTGAGGAGCAAGTCCACCTTCAGATAGTCCTCCTCCCACTCCTCGAAGTGGAAGGTAGGAAAGCCCACCCCCAGATTGTTGCCGCTGTTGCGGCCGGTGAGGGAGTCCACCGCGTTGGGCCGCAAGTAGGACCGGCGGGTGGCCTCGGCCACCGCCGCCTCCATCTGCGTCCGCAATTGGCGGGTGCTGACACCCTGGGAATAGTAAACGTAAAAGATAGGCACACCGGTATCCTGGCAAATGGGAGTGGAGTTAGC
>JAUWOI010000235.1 GCA_030612185.1 Anaerolineae bacterium | reverse complement strand
CTGTTGTCGGCGCTAGGGGCGATGGCGTGTATGTCGGTGTCGGCGCCGGCCGCCGCTGTGTAGGGGTGGGCGGCGGCGTGTTGGTCGGCCGAGGCGTGGAGGTCGGGTGGCCGGGGAGCACGGTGTCGGTCGGTTGCACCGTGGCGGGCACGACTGCCGGTGCGGTCACCGTTGCCACAGTCTCTACAGTAGCCGTGGGCGTGGGTGTCGGCGTCGGTGTGGCCTGCCGTCGGTCGCGCATCCACCATCCCACTGCCATCATCGAGCACAGCGCTGCCGCCACCAGCAGTGCTACCACCAAGAGGGTGATCTTCTGCCGCCGGCTCATTCCTTTGATGCTATCCTTGATGCTATCCAGCAGACCGCCGCCGGCCGGTGGCTGTTTCCCGCCCGCTCGGGCGATCACGACGGAGATGTTGTCGAAGCCGCCCCGCTTGTTGGCCGCCGCGATCAGCCGTCGGGTCGCCCGTTTCGGTGAACTACCCTTCACCAACCGGGCGATCTCCTCGTCGCCCAGCATGTCTGTCAACCCGTCGGAACACAGGAGCACGACGTCGCCCGGAGCCAGTTGCAGCGGCGGGAAGAGGTCTGCTTGTAGCGTCGGCCCGGCCCCCAGCGAACGGGTCAGCACGCTGCGGTCGGGGTCCATTTCGGCCTGCTCAGGCCGGATGAGCCCCCGGTCAATCTTCTGCTGGGTCAGTGTGTGGTCCCGGGTCAACTGGGTGATCTGCCCGTTGCGGATAAGATAGATACGGCTATCGCCAGCGTTGGCCACGTAGAGGGTACTCCCGTGGACGACGGCAGCCGCCATCGTGGAGCCGGCCTCGCGCGTGCCGGTGCTCTGGAGGTATTGGTAGAGGGAGGTGTTGGCATGTTCCACGGTGGCCCGCAGGTCTGCGCCCAGGTCTGGCCCCGGCAGATCGTAGTACTGCTCCACGGCGACGCGGATGGCCCAGCGGCTGGCCTGCGATCCGGCCTGCGCCCCGCCCACACCATCGGCGACGACGAGCAGTTGTCCCTTTTGGGCCAGGTGCTGCATGCCTGGCTGGAAGGGAAAGGTGTCCGATCCGGAGTGGGGATAAACGGCGTCCTCATTGCCCTCCCGCTCGCACCCCTTGTCGGTCGCGCCCCACGTCTCCAGGGGCAAGGCAGGTGTGGACATCGGCTGTGAGGTGGACTGAGGGCGATTTTGCTGTGGTGGATAAACTGCGCTCATATCGGTTAACCTCCTTCTTCTGGAGTGGGAGTACGAGTGGGCGGCCATGGTGTATTGGTGGGTGTCAACGTCGGCTTCAACGTGGAAGTGGGCACACACTTGGTGGCAGTTGGCGATACGGTCGGGGTGAACGCTGTGGGTATAGTAGTCGGGGTGCACGTGACGGTCTCGACAACGGGTGATGGAGTGGAGGTGGGTGTTAGCGTGGAAGGTATCACTCGACTGATCCCCCAACCCCCGACGGTGAGACAGGCGGCCAGGGTGACACCGGTGAAAGTGCGTCGCGCAGCCGCCCCCCAGTCGGGCGGCGTCGGCACCTGATCGAGGGCAGTCCGCATCTCGCTTGCCGTCTGGAAGCGGTAGGTGGGGTCCTTGGCCAACGCCCGCATCATGATATCCTCTAAGGACGGTGGGATTGAGGGACGCAGTTGACGCGGAGGCATAGGAGCATGGGTTGGATCGGTCACCAGAGCGATATTATCGAAGGGCAGAGTGCCGGTGAGCATCTCGTATATCACGATGCCCAGTGAGAAGACGTCGGAGCGGGCATCCACCGGCCGCGGTAGCCGGCCAAGTTCCGAGACCTGCTCCGGCGAGACGTACTCGGGGGTGGCCACGCCCAGCAGTCCGGCGCGAGGATAGCGCACGTCGCGCGAAATGCCGAAATCGCACAACACTGCCTGGGGGACACTCCCGCGCAAGTACCTGAAACGACGGCGGCGGAAGAGCGCGTTGCCGGGTTTGACGTCCAGGTTGACGACGTGTCGTCCGTGGATGTGCTCCAACGCAGCGGCCAGTTGGCGGGTGATGCCCAGCGCCTCCAGCAGGCTCAGGCACCGTTCCCCCTCCGGCGGCAGGCGTAGGAGATCGGTAACGGTGGTGGGACGGGTCAGGCGATGCTGGAGTGATCCACCGTCCACCAGTTCCATGGTGTAGTACCAGCCCCAGCCGAAAGGGAAACGCTCGCGAGCGGCATAGACCGGGCGGTGGTAGCCGACGAGAGGAAAAATGCGCACCACGTTGGGATGATCGAAGCGACGCAGGAAATCGGCCTCGGCTGCCCGCGCAGCCTGGTGTTCCGGCTCGGCAACTTTGAGCGCCAGCCGGCGGGGCAGGTCGGGCTGGCGCTACTTCTCGCGTATTTCGACCTCGAAGATGCGTGCCATGCCACCGCGCCCCTTGAACCCGCGCACGATGCGGTAAGGGCCTATGACCCTGCCGGGCTGGATGTGGTTTAATTCCTCACTACTCATGTGCTTTGTTCCTGCTGCGGCCAGCGGTTGGAGAATACTTCCTGCAGCCTCGTCATGCTCTACGGCGGCACCTGTCGAGTCGGTCCGCCCCGCTGGCCAGGGCCAGGCTGTTGAGGCGTCTGTGCCACTCCTGGTGGTGGGGCTGGCTGAGTGGAGGGATGGGGCCACTGAGCCGGTCCTGGCGGTGGGGCGGGCTGAGCACCCAGTTGCCGCGTGGTGCCTCCCAGTCGTTTGAACTGCAGCCGTGTCTGCCCCACTTCGATGATCGCATCCGGTTGGAGTAGCATCCGTTGGCTAGGCGAGATTGGCATACCACCGACCCGCGTGCCATTGGTGCTGCCCTCGTCAGTGATGTAAAACTGTGTCTGTTCCAGGATGATGGAGAAATGTGGATTGGAGGCAAATTCATCGTACAGCGCGAAGTCGCAGAACTGCGGATCGCGTCCCACCACGACCCGCTGAGCGGCAAGGCGGAACTCTTTCCCTATGTTGGCCCCCTGGATGACGACCAGTTTGCCCGGCGCGCGCTGCGGCAGAGCGCCCAACCGTTTGGTGACGCCCTTGAGCACGCCGGTAGTGGTACGGATGACCTTACGAGCCAGTTCGCCCCGCGTCCGGATGAGCAGGATGAGCAGAACCAGCAGCCCGATCGCCAGTCCGACCAGGATCACAATCACCCACCAGTTCTCACGTCCCTCGTCAACGATGGCCTCTACGATAGGAACCTCTTTTTCTTCCCATGTCACGTGGATGTTGACCGGCTGGCTCGTCATCCCTGTGCCCAGGTACCCATCGTCGGCGTTGGCTGCCAGGGTATAATCTTGCGACTGCACCTCCTCGGTCGGCGTCACGACAGTGCTCACATCCCAGGTGAGGTCGAAGGTCGGCGGTGTGGTGCTTCTGCCGATGAGGACACCGTTGGCGAAGTAGCGCACCTCCGGCGGGTCACGGGGCGCTCCGTCCACCGGCGTGACCTGGACACTGAGTGGGATTATGACAGTCTCGAACCCTTCTATCGTCTGGGAATAGGGCACTGTATAGATGACACCATCGGCCGGGGAAGTCAGCGCAATCTGTGGCTTCTCTAGAATCGAGGAGAAGGTGACGCTACTCTCGGCCGAGCCGATGGAGGTGTCTACCGCGACACTCAGCGTATATTCTCCCTTTGGCTGACGGGTTTGGTAAGTGACCAGGTACTGCTGCCGCTGCGTCGTCAGGCGGTCGAATAGGTCCAGCACCTGTTGGTGGGTCTCGTCGTCGTTGTGCAACTGGTAGAGGCCATACGTCTGGTGAGCCAGGCGTACCAGATTATCCTCGGCGCTCAGGCGTCTGTCGCGCTGTGCCATACCGACGGTGTAGAGGGAGATGTCAGCAGCATTTGCCTTGCGGATGATGTCCTCCTCCCGTGTCGAATCGCTGAAGTCGGGGTCAATGCCGTCTGAGAAGACGACGACGACTTCGCGGCGGTGTGAGAGGACATCACGGGTCGTCGCATTGGTGTTGGCCGTGAGCAGGCGGAGCGCCTCGTCCAGCCCCTCGTAGAGCGGGGTACCGCCCCTCACGGTCTCTCCCTCCATCGTCACCAGCGCATTCAGCACCAGGTTGGTGTCCACCGGGTTGTAAGAAAAGTCCTCCTCGGGCTGCAAGACTCCATCCTCTCCCACGCCGACGATGGCGATCATATCATCGGCGGCGGCGCCGGTGACGCTGAGCCGGTTCACCAACTCGCGCACCAGGTCGGTGGCCTCTTTGATGCGTCCATCCCCTTGAGCGGAGATGCCCCCCCGGTCTACCACGACTACGATAGCCAGGCCGACCGGCTCGTAGGAGACGCCTGGCGTCCCGACATCCATCCCGGTCTCTTCGACCTGGAAGTTATCGGCCGTCAGGCCCTCAATAGTCTGTGCCGTACTCTTGTCAATGACAGAGATGTGGGTGCGCACTTCTGGCGGAGCAGCGGTCGTATCCGGGGTACCTTGGATGATGACCAGTGGGCCGACCCACTGAGCCTGACTGGCCCCGACGACTGTCAACAGAATCAGGGCTACCATTGAACAATGAACAATGAGCAGAGAGCGGGGATTCCTCTTCATGATGGTTCCATCCTCCTCATTATGTTGGTAGATTGGTAAGTTGGTAGATTGGTCAACTGCGCCAAAGCAAGCCGGAAGGTACCTGCCGTTCGGCCAGGTTGTCGGCCAGGACGGAGGTATACTGCTATCGTATCACACTCCTGTTCACGTAGCGTTAAAGAAAAAGTAAAAGTTAATTAAATTCGCTGCCTTCCTGAACTCCATCCTGCGCAGAGGCGCATCTTCGCTATACGGTTATCAACGACTGACCTGAACGATCACCGCAGTGACGTTGTCCTCCCCTCCAGCCTGGTTGGCCGCTTCGACCATCCGCTCGCAGGCTTCTTGAGGTGAGGTAGAGGTGCGCCAGATGTGCCGGATTTGCCCGTCGGGCACCATCCCGCTCAGCCCGTCGGAGCAGAGGAGCAGAGCCTCGCCAGGCGCCAGCCGCTGCTCGAACAGGTCGGCCTCCACCCGGGGCTTATCGCCGATGACGCGGTAGATGATGTTTTTCTGCGGGTGGTTCGCTGCCTCCTCCGGCGTGATCTGGCCTGTGGCGACGAGACGCTCGACCAGCGAATGGTCAGTGGTGATTTGCACGATGCCATCCTGTTTGAGCAGATAGGCGCGACTGTCGCCGACGTTGGCGATGGTAGCCCTGTCGCCGACGAAGATCGCCATCACCAATGTGGTGCCCATATCGGTGCCGGCGGCCCGGCATTGTTCGTAGACGGCCCGGTTGGCGGTCTGGGTCGCGGCGGAGAGCCACTCATTGACCTCAGGCAGCATTTCGCCGGCGGCTGCCGGGGCCAGCACCTCGCCGACTGCCAACTGCGCGATGGTGCGGACGGTCAATTGGCTGGCCACGTCGCCCGCCTCGTGTCCACCCATCCCGTCGGCGACGACGAACAGGCCCACCGGCGCGCTGATGGAGCGAAACACCGGGGCGACGTCGAGCGTCAGCAGGCTGTCCTCGTTCAGCGAGCGTTCCTGCCCCACATCGGTGCGATGGCCGACGATGAGGGTGACGCTGGCCGGGCGGCGGAGTTCCTCCAACGCGGTCTCCAGAGCCACGGCGAAGGTAGCAGCGTCGGTAAACCCCTGGGGCGAGGCCAGGGCCTGGGTGAAGAGGCCCGCCACCACCTCCGGCAGCGCAATTTGATCCGTGAATTGTGGCTGCTCCGTTGCCAGGTAGAACAGCGCCGCCGCCAGGCCCCGCACGTCCTGGGCGAAATCACTTGCCGCCTGTGAACGGGCCGCAGGCGGCACGACGTAGGCCACATCCAGACGTGTCCAGCGAGCTGTCTTCCCCTCCACCGCGACGTGGTTCAGGCCAACCTCGCGCAGCGTGACCTGGTGGCGGTGCAAGTAATCCAGCGCCTGTGCCAGGGATACACCCCACTCCAGCACCTGGTTGAGTTCCTGGGGCACAGGAAGGGAAGTCGCTAGAGGCGGCGGAAACTCCGGCCTCACCAGGTAACGGCGGTGAGGCCCGTAGGGGGCCTCTACGAAGACATCGCGAGGCAGAAGCAAACCAGGGTGCTCCAGGCGCATCCCCAGTAATTGAGCCTCCACCGCAAATGCTTGTTCGTCGGCGCTTTCTCCCACCAGGTAACGAAGGTGTAGCGGTTCAACGCCTGATAGGTCGGCCCCGCAGAAGGAGCAGAATCGTTCCTGGGGGTCGGACGTCTCCGCCCGGCAGTTGGGGCACAGCCGAATCGGCGTGGTATCCTCCACCAGGTAGACGTTCAACCGCTCGTTGGTAGTGCGCGTCTCTACGACCACGTACTGCCCATCGTGGAGCAGCGCGCCTTCCGGCAGGGGAGCAAAGGCGACGCTGGCCTGTGACAGCGGGCGGGTGATTGACTCCCCTCTCCGCTTCGGGGAGGGGCTGGGGGAGGGGGCAGCGGAAGATGAGATCTGGGATGCGGGAGGGTGGGTGAGAGGTTTGGTCGGCTGCGGGGAGATGCGCGGCGCGGCGGGGCTCTGCGCTATTAGCGCTGTGCCGCAACCCTGGCAGAAACGAGCACCCTCGCGGTTCTCATAGCCACAGTCTGGACATCTCATCGTCATGCCTCCCCTGTGCCGGCGCGGAAGACGAACTCCACCTCGCCGATGCCCAATCGCCAGCCGTCGCGCAGGAGATTACGGCCGGTGCGTCTTTCATTCACATAAACACCGTTCGTCGAGTCAATATCCTCGACGCTCCAGTGGCCTGCCTGCCGGGAGCCGCGGGCGTGGCGGCGGGACACGGTCTCCCAGCCGGGAAAGTCCTGGGTGATGACCAGGTCATTTCCCGGCGCTCGCCCGAGGGTGATACCGTCTGGTCCCAGGTCGAAACGGTGCGGGCCGCCGGCGATGCCGACGCTCTCCAGATATAGGGCGGCGGGCGCGGGCGGTGGAGGTGTGGGGGTGGGG
>JAUWOI010000525.1 GCA_030612185.1 Anaerolineae bacterium | reverse complement strand
ACCTGGCGCTCGTCCTGCCGGAGGGCCGGTTCGTCTGGTGGTTCGTGCCGCGTTACGAACTGGTCTACATCCTGCACGCCGTCACCGACTCCGGCCGGGGCTCCTTCGACCAGATGGTGGAGTCGTGTGGGTTCAATGCCGAATGGCGAATGGCGAATTGCGCATGGCGCATAGCGGATGGAGAATGAGGAATGTCGAATTGCGAATGGCAAATCCCAAGCCCAATGGCTAGATACTCGCTTCTATCACATTGCTACTCTGCTCCTTTGAGGGTATAATTATAGCGCGACAGGCTACACCGCGCTTTCACGTTTGACGTTTCACGTTTGACGCTTCACATTTCACGTTTGATATGCCTTGAGGAGGTGCGATGATGAAGATGAAGTGTTATCCCGTTTTGGTTCTTGCCCCGCTTTTTATCCTCACGCTGACCGGCCTGCTCCTCGGCAGCAGGCCCGCCACGGCTGCCCCGCCACCCGCGCCGGGGGCCTGGTGGGGCGACTACTTCGCCAACCCCGATCTTAGCGGCGCTCCCGTCATGAGCCGCTATGACGAGACCATCAACTTCGGCTGGGGCACCGGCAGCCCGGCCTCGGGTCTGCCGGACGACAACTTCTCCGTCCGCTGGGTGCGCGACGAGTGGTTCGCCGGCGGCACCTACCGCTTCGAAATCCTCTCCGATGACGGCGTGCGCGTATGGGTGGGCGGCCAATTGGTGGTGGACGAGTGGCGCGACCGCTGGGCTGAGCCGCTCGCCGTGGACTGTTACGTCCCGGCCGGCACATACAGGGTGCGGGTCGAGTACTACGAACACACCTGCGACGCCACCATCAGCGTCGGCTGGCGCCGGGTGGTGGGCGGCGCGGCCTGGCGCGGCGAGTACTTCGACAATCGTAAACTGGAGGGCTCGCCGGCGCTGGTGCGTGACGACAGCGCGATTGACTTCGACTGGGGCAGCGGTAGCCCCGACCCGGCCCTGCCCGCCGACAACTTCTCGGTGCGCTGGACGCACACGCTGGGCTTCAACGCCGGCACCTATCGCTTCCTCACCAGCACCGACGACGGCGTGCGCGTGTGGGTGGACGGTGGGCTGGTCGTGGACTCCTGGGTGGATCAGAAACTGCCCAACACCCACACCGGCGAGGTGTACCTGACGGACGGCCAGCACACGGTCATCGTCGAGTACTACGAGCACGGAGGCGGGGCCAGCGCCCACGTCTGGTGGCAGTTGCGGGAGCCCTTCGCCGCCTGGCACGGCGAGTACTTCGACAACCGGCACCTGGTCGGCGGGCCGGCGCTTGAGCGGGACGATGCCGAGATCAACTTCGATTGGGGCGTGGAACCGCCCGTAGGCTGGATGCCCGACGACAACTTCTCCATCCGCTGGACGCGCACGGTGGACTTCACACCCGGCTACTACCGCTTCTCAGTGTTGGCCGACGACGGCGTGCGGCTGTGGATTGACCAGAGGATCCTCATAGACAAGTGGCAGGATATGGAGTACGAACTCCACTACGTGGACGGCACCTACCTGCAGGGGCCGCATACTATCCGGCTGGAGTACTACGAGCACACCGGCCACGCCCGTGTGCGGATGTGGTGGGCGTCCAGCACGGCCGGTGATTCCCCTCCCCCCACAGGGGAGGAGCCGGAGGCATGGGCCGACGACCCGTGGACGACGGCCTACTTCGCCAACGCCGACCTGAGCGGCGAGCCGGCGCTGACGCGCATTGAGACTGCTTTGGACCACAACTGGGGCTGGGGATCGCCCGGGACCGGCGTGCCACGTGACTACTTCTCCGCCCGCTGGACGCAGCCGCTCTATTTCCGCGCTGGCACCTATCGCTTCACGACCTACACCGACGACGGCGTGCGGCTGTGGGTGGATGGCCAACTACTGGTTGACGCCTGGAATCCGATGCGCGGCTATCGCAGCGCGACGGTGCGGTTGAGCGAGGGGAAACACGACGTGCGCATGGAGTACTTCGAGCGCACGGGGGTGGCGCTGGCGCGGCTCACCTGGCAGCGCGTGTCCCGCTGAGGCTTTAGAACACGGATCGGCAGGATTAGGACGGATTGAGCAGATTGATTCGTGTCTGATCAGACCTGACAGGTTTTTACCCAAGACTTGCTGTTCAAAACAGTTGCCGAGTGACAAATGGGACCTCAAGTCACGAAATTTGTGGAAACCTGTCAGGTCTTGACGCCAAAAGGTGATTTTCAAAGCGGAGGGGTTACTACTCAGGCTCTTCCCAAAACAGGCACAAATAGCACACGGATACACACAGATGAAACGGATTATCACGGATTTTTTTGTCTTTATCTGTGTACATCCGTGTGACCCGTGTTGATCCGTGTTCTATTTGTGACTGGCTGAGCAGTTACGCGGAGGGGATGAAGAATGCCTGACACAGATTATCACGTACAGATGTTGCGTGTGTCCAATCCGCTGAGAGAGCCGGTCCTTCGTTCGGCAATCCAGGCACTGCAACTCCCCTCGGGGAGCCGAGGACTGGATGCAGGATGCGGAATTGGCCTCCCGGCCTTGTTGCTGGCGGAGGCAGTGGGGCCCACCGGGCACGTTACCGGCCTCGATTTGTCCTCCGAGTTTCTGATCTATGCCGAGAGAATTGTGGAGCAGGCAGGCTTGTCGGAGCAAATTTCCTTTCGAGAAGGAGACGTGAGCAAACTTCCCTTCGACGATGATACCTTCGATTGGGCGTGGAGCGTGGATTGCGTGGGATATGCTCCTCTGGAACCCCTGCCACTGGTGAAGGAACTGGCACGGGTGGTCAGGCCTGGCGGCAGCGTGGCTATCCTGGCCTGGTCTTCTCAAATGCTGCTGCCGGGGTATCCCCTGTTGGAGGCCCGCCTCAATGCGACCGCTTCGGGGATTGCCCCTTTTACCAAGGGGAAAAGACCGGAGTTGCACTTCTTGCGCGCGCTGGGTTGGTTCCGCGACGCGGGCCTGGAGGAACCCACAGCCCGACCCTTCGCCGGCGATACTCATGCCCCGCTGCCCGATGATCTTCGCCGCGCCCTGATAGCACTCTTTGAGATGCGCTGGCCAGGGGTGGAGTCAGAACTGACACAGGAGGACCGGGCAGAGTATCAGCGTCTCTGCCTGCCAGGGTCACCGGACTTTATTCTAAACCATCCTGATTAC
>JAUWOI010000411.1 GCA_030612185.1 Anaerolineae bacterium | reverse complement strand
CTTACCGCCAATCTTGGACAGGTACGAGGAAGGGCAAGTGGTGGTCCACCAGAATGACCTGGAGAAGGGCGGCTACGAGTTGATGCGGGCCGTGGAGGAACAGTATGGGCTGGAATACGGCGACATGCCGGAGATTTTCATCGGCGATTACGCGCTCCTGGGCAACGAAGAGATCCAGGCGCGGCTGCCAGAGCTCATTGACCAGTACCTGGCCCAGGGCGGCGTGGCCTTAATCGAGGCCGACGTGTCTCCCACGCCGACGCCAACTCCCGCGACCGGAGGGGGTTCACGCCCCATTCACCTGGCCTACTTTTACCAGCCCGGCTGCCAGGAGTGCGACCGGGTGCAGTTGGCCCTGGATTATTTGAAAGACCGGTATCCGCAGCTCGCCATCTGCACCCTCGACGTCAAGGAGTATGCAACCCTGTGCGAGTGGCTGGGAGGACAAACCGGGGTGTCGGTAGGCAAACGGCTCACCGCCCCGGCGGTGTTCGTCGGCGACGAGGCGCTGGTGGGCGAGGAGTTACACACCCGCAGCCTGGAGGCGCTGCTCGCCCGTCACGCCGAAACCGGCGCCGGGCCGATCTGTGAGGGGTGGGAGGCGGCGAGTGACGAGACGGCCTCCGGCATCGTCGAGCGCTTCCGCTCTTTCGGCCTGCTGACGGTGCTGGCCGCCGGGCTGGTGGATGGGCTGAACCCCTGCGCCTTCGCCACCATCGTCTTTTTCATCTCGTACCTGACCTTTATGGGCCGCCGGGGGCGAGAGGTGCTGGCGGTGGGGGCGGCCTTCGCCCTGGGGGTGTTTTTGACTTACCTGGGCATTGGGGTGGGGCTGCTCAAATTCCTGGCGTCCTTGCCTTTCCTGAGTGCGGTGAGCCGCTGGGTGTACGGCCTGACAGCAGTCCTGTGTCTGTTCCTCGCCGCCGGCAGCCTGCACGACTGGTGGCAGGCCCGCCGGGGCAAGCCCGACGAGATGCGCCTGAAACTGCCCACCCGCCTGCGGCGCTGGATCAACCGGGTCATCCGCGAGGGGGCCGGGCTGCGGGCCTTCGTACCGGTGACCTTCGTTACCGGGGCGGTGATCTCGGTGATCGAACTGGCCTGCACCGGCCAGGTCTACCTGCCGACCATCCTCTTTGTGCTGGGCGTGCCAGGGTTGCAGGCGCGGGCCGGGCTGTACCTGGTGCTCTACAACCTGATGTTCATCCTGCCGCTGCTGGTGGTTTTCCTGCTGGCCTACTTTGGCACAAGTTCGCAGCAGTTGGGGTTGTTCATCCACCGCCGGGCGGCGACCATCAAACTGACCACGGCAGGGCTGTTCGTCCTGCTGGCCGGGTGGCTGGTCGTATCGTTGCTCTAATTGATGAGGCAGTGCATGGTTAGTCATAAGGGGTAGTCACACGTGAGCCAAAAGCGATACAAACAAAAACAAAATCGGGAGAAGACACAACGAACGCAATTAGCAGTGATCGTGGGTGTGCTGGTGCTGGTCGGGATCGTCCTCATCCTCAAGTCGCAAAAGTCGCCCGTCGGTTCGGCGAACTCCCAGGGCGAGGTGAACGAGGCGAGCGAGGTCAATCTTGCATCCCCGGTGGCGGCGACGGCCGCCCCTGCTCAACCTTCACCGACGCCTACGCTCTTGCCGGAAGCGCAACTTGACCTATTACTGGCTGCGGGTAAACCAACACTGGCGTTCTTCCATTCGAACACCTGTATGCAATGCGTGCGCATGACCGAAATCGTCCAACAGGTCTATCCCGACTTTGCCGACGCGGTGGCCCTGGTGGACGTGAACGTCTATGACCAGCAAAATGAAAACTTGCTGCAACGCGGCGGCATCCGCGTCATCCCAACTCTGATTTTCATTGACCGCACAGGGCAGGGGGTGGTTTATACGGGGGTGATGGAGCCGGACGCACTGCGTACAGAGTTAGAAACACTGGCCGAGGAGTAAACACAATGCCTATCGATCCGACCGTGCTGCAAAACCGATCGTTGGTGGCCTATCTGCTCGTCTTTGTGGGCGGCATTGTGACCAGCATCGGCCCGTGCAACGTGGCGATGATTCCTTTGATCGTCGGCTACCTGGGTGGTTCCACCAATCTATCGCGGGGACGCTCCTTCGCGCTGTCGCTGACCTTTGCCACCGGATTGGCTATCACCTTCATGGCGTTGGGCGTGGTGGCGACGCTGGTCGGGGGTATGATTGGAGGTGCCTCCCGACTCTGGTACTACGTGGTCGCCGGTGTCTGTTTCCTGATCGCGCTGCATATGCTGGGGGCGTTCCGTCTGCCGGAAATCCCCTGGGTGGGACGCTTGCGGGAGCGAATTGGCCTCAAGGGGATTCCCGGCGCGCTGGCCCTGGGGCTGGTCTCTGGGCTGGTGGCCTCCCAATGCGCCACTCCGGTACTGGCGGCGATCCTCACCTACGTGATGACCCAACAGGGCGCTTTGGCCTACGGCGCGGCGCTGTTGTTCGTCTATGCGCTGGGGCGGGGGGTACCGATCGTGCTGGCAGGAACTTTTACCGGCGTGATCAAGCGGCTGCGGTCGTTTGGCCGCTGGTCGCCGGTGATCGAAAAGGTGAGCGCGGTAATTATCCTGGGCGTGGGATTGTACTTCCTATGGATCGCCTGACGATAGAGATGACAGACGTGCCGGAAACACCCCACCCTCGTTGTATCTGGCTGACCCTGGAAGGGTCAGACATCATCGAGATGAAGCAAGTGATGCTGGATCGCGATGCGCTGGGGGCGGCAGCCTTTTTCCAGCGCGTGGTGGCGCCCCGGGTGCGCGCCGCTGCTCAACAGCGCGGTATGCCTATTGACGGGATCGAGACGGATGAAGACGAGTGCAATGCCAGAGACGATGAGCGTCTACCTGGATAACGCAGCGACGAGTTGGCCCAAACCGGAGGCGGTGTACGTGGCCGTGGACCGCTTTATGCGCCAGGTGGGCGCTACCCCCGGCCGGGGCGGGCATTGGCGAGAAGAAGAAGCCTCCCGCATCGCCGACGAAGCCCGCACTGCGCTGGCGCGGCTGTTCCATGCCCCCGACCCGCAGGGTGTGGTTTTCACTATGAACGCCACCCAGGCGATCAACATGGCCCTGAAGGGCCTCTTGCAGCCGGGCGACCACGTCGTCACCTCGTCCATCGAGCACAACGCCATGTGGCGGCCGCTCAAGGCGTTGGAACGGCGCGGCGTGGCCGTCACCACCGTCCCCTGTGCACCCGACGGAACACTGAATCCGGCGGACGTAGAGGCCAGCCTGCGCCCCAACACGCGGTTGGTGGCGATGCTGCACGGCTCCAATGTGCTGGCCACCATCCTGCCCATCGCCGAGATAGGGCAGATCGCCCAACGTCACGGGGTGCCCTTCCTGGTAGACGCGGCCCAGACGGCCGGCGCGTATCCGATTGACGTGGAAGTGATGCACGTGGACTTGCTGGCCTTTGCCGGGCACAAGGGGCTGTACGGGCCCCACGGCACCGGCGGGCTCGTCGTGCGGCCCGGCATCACCCTGGAGACGTGGATCGAAGGCGGGTCGGGCGTCCAGTCGGAGCCGGAGACTATGCCGGCGGCGCTTCCCTTGCGGCTGGAGGCCGGCACCCAGAACGCAGCCGGCATCGCCGGGTTGCTGGCCGGCGTGCGCTTTGTGCTGGAGCAGGGCGTAGAACGCATCCGCGCCCACGAGATGGAGATGACCAGACTTCTGATCCAGGGGTTACAGAAGGTGCCGGGCCTGACCATCCTGGGTCCGCGTGACCCGGCGCAGCGCACGGCGGTCATCTCTATCACCATCGAGGGCTACTCTACCGACCAACTGGCCGCCGTGCTGGACAAGGTGTTCGACGTGGCGACGCGCGCCGGGTTGCACTGCGCGCCCCAGGCGCACCGCGTGGCCGGCATGCTGGAGTGCGGCGCGCTGCGCTTCAGCCCCGGCTACTTTACGACGGCTGACGAGATTCAATACGCCGTAGAAGCGTTGCAGAATACCTTGTAGGAGCAGCGATGGCGAAGCAACGCATTGAGAAGACGCTGATCATCCTGGACGAAGACGAGGTGCGCCGGGTCTTGCTGCTGGCCCGGCGGAACGACCCGGAGGAGATATTCCGCTTTGTCAAAAAAGTGATCGCCAGGAAGGTCGAAGCCGCGCTGCGCATACGCTGCGGGTAATCAGAGGAGCAAGATCGTGAAAGTGTCCATAGTGCTGGACGAGCAAGAACAGAACGAATTACGAATTATCCTGACCGACAAGGACGGCGCAGCAGCTTTGAGTTTTTTGGGCTCAACTCAGATTCGAGGGGTAAAACGAGCATCAGGACAGATGATCGTCTATATGCCCCCACATCTGGGACAAGCGGGTCGCCTACAACTAGATGTGGGGGGCAATTGAAAGTGGCTGACTACTCGTGAGTGTTTACCCCACAAATCTGAGTAGACCC
>JAUWOI010000118.1 GCA_030612185.1 Anaerolineae bacterium | reverse complement strand
CTGACCAGATAGCACTCATCCAACGTTTTGATCCGCACGTTTCCCCTCCTCAACCCGCACGTTACTTCAATACTTCCTGCCAACAGCCCGGTAGGTCACTGGTCGTCGGCATTGCAGAATCTGCGTCTCCTCTCGCACCTGCCGCACCTCGTCCAGGTCAATGGTCGCCACAGCATACCCCTCAGTAGGCTCATCCACGCTGGCGTAAACCTTCCCACGGGGGCCAACGACGCCGCTCAGGCCGAAGAAGGTGTAGGAAGGCTCCTCTCCCACCCGATTGGCAGCGGCCACGAAGACCGCGTTCTCGTAGGCCCGCGCCTGCAGATAGGCGCGCCACTCGTCGGCGTGTGGCTGCTCCCAATTGGCGCACACCACCAACAACTCCGCCCCTTCCAGCACCAAACTTCGCGCCACCTCCGGGAAGGCCAGGTCCCACCCGATCATCAGCCCGACGACACCAAAACCGGTCTCAAAGACATCGAGCCGGTAGCCAGCGCGGAAAGCGATGCGCTCCTCCCCCCGCAGGTGCATCTTGTGATACTGGCCGATGAGGTCGCCATCAGGACCAATTAAGATGGCAGAATTGTAAAGAATGCTCTCGACCTTCTCTTTCTTGCTGACCATCCCAAAGGCAATATGCACGCCCAACTCACTCGCCCGCTGAGCCATGAGGTTGACCGTGGGGCCTGGGATACGCTGGGCCAGTTCAGGGAAGCGAGGCCCAAGCTCATACCCTGTCGTGATCAGTTCCGGGAAGATGATCAAGTCCACCGGCTGTTCGGTCGCGACGCGGGCGATGGACTCGCTCATCTTGATCAAGTTGTCTTCCATCCGGCCCAGTTCGGGCTGCATCTGTATTGTTGCGACGGTGATTTCGCGCATCTTCTCTACTCCTTGTTGTGTGGTGACAAATCTACGAGCCTACGAACTTACGAACCCCGGCGCAATTGATCGAGAACAGTGGCCAGTTTCGGCGGCAACGGAGCCTCGAACTCCACTTCCTCGCTCGTAGCGGGATGGCTGAAGCGGATACGTGCGGCATGAAGAAAGTGGCGGCCTCGGAGCAGCCGCTGGCGATGGCGGCCGTAGACCGCGTCCCCCACAATCGGATAGCCCAGCCAGGACAGGTGCACGCGCACCTGGTGTGTGCGGCCGGTATGAGGACGTACCTCCAGCAGCGTATAGTTGGCGAAGTACTCGATGGCACGATACAGGGTGCGCGCCTCCCGCCCGCTCCGTACCACGGCCATCTTCTTACGCTGCCGCTTGTCGCGACCCACAGGCGCTTCGACGACCCCCTCCCGAGGCTGCATCTGGCCCTCAACCAACGCCAGGTAGGTCTTGGCAACCTGCCGGCGCTTGAACTGCCGTTGCAGCGCAGCGCGGGTCACATCATCCTTGGCGATGAGAATCAGGCCAGAGGTATCCTTGTCCAGCCGGTGAACCACTCCAGCCCGGTCTGGTCCTCCGACGTCGGCGATCTGGGGACAATGAGCCAGCACAGCATTGACCAGCGTGCCGCTGGCGTGCCCGTAGGCGGGGTGCACAACCATCCCCGCAGGCTTGTTCACCACCAGCAAGGCGTCGTCTTCGTAAATGACGTCGAGGGGGATGTTCTCCGGAACGACCGGAGCGGGCATCTCGATAGGAACACGCACGACGATCTCGTCACCCACCTGTACGCGGTAACTAGGCTTACTGGGCCGTCCGTTGACTGTGACCTCACCAGCCTTGATCAGCCGTTGGGCCATTGCCCGACTCAGATCCGGCACGTGAGCGGGGGTGATCTTGTCCAGCCGTTCGCCGCCGGCTTCGACAGTGAAGGAGACAAGAGGGACAACCTGTTCTTCAGCCATCCTCAGCCACCCGCTGTCTATCCTGCTCGCGCCACTCCTCCCACAGCATCACCAGCGCCAATACCGTCACACCGGCGACGACGGCGGTGTCGGCCAGGTTGAAAATCGGCCAGTTGTGCAAAGGCCAGAAGTTGAGGTCAATGAAGTCCACCACATAACCCTGGCGCAGCCGGTCTACCAGGTTGTTGCCGATGGCCCCGCCAAGTTGGAGGCCCAGCGCTATCCGTATCAGCCACTGCCCATCCGACAGGTGATGATAGTAAACAATGATCGCCACGATGACAACTGCAGCGACGACGATGAGAAAACCACCCCATTGAGGAAACAGCCCAAAGGCCGCACCCGTGTTCGTCACGTAGGTGATACGAAAGAAAGGGGCCAGCCAGGACGTTATGTCCCACGACTGGCCCTCTTCCAACCACGCTGTCACAAAATACTTGCTGACCTGGTCAGCGAGCAAAACCAACGCTGCCGTGGTTAGCAAGATCAGGATGTCTCGCTTTCGTTGTTTCAACGAGAGGCCGCCCGTGTTCCGCCATGTTCGTAGCGTGCCTGGCAGCCCAGGCAGTACATTGCCTGAGGCAAGACCTCCAGGCGTGCACGGTCAATCCTGGCACCGCAGGCTTCGCAGATGCCATAAGTGCCATTGTCGAACTTGGCCAGTGCCCGCTCAATCTCTTCAAGCGAGGCATTGACCTTACGTTTCAGTGCCGCGCCCACAGCCTGGTCAAAAGCGTCCGTTCCGTCATCGGCCATGTGGTTGCTGTAGCCGACACTCTCGTACTCAGCGGTCTGGAGTCGTTGTAACTGCTCCCCCAGTTCCACTTGCTCTTCCAATAGTTCTCGCTTGGCTCTCTCGTACGAGAAAGGCATTTTTTTACCTCCCGCCCTGCCATCTCAAGTACATCATATTCTACCCCACTCAGCCTGAATTGACAAGGGGACTCACGCCTTGCGGACTCCTAGCGTGAGTGGGCACCCTGCCACCCGATCCTCACCCACGGTAGACTCTTCCTCCGGCGGCCCGGCCCGCAGTTCCGCGCTCAAGGTCTCCGCCATGACGAAGTCCCGCCAGGCCTCAATCGCCTCGGCCAGTTCCCCCTCGGCCCGGTAGGTGGTGACGATACGGTCATCCAGGTTGAAGCCCGCCTCCTTGCGCAGGTTCTGCACGCGGCGGACGACCTCGCGGGCCAGCCCTGCGGCCACCAGATCGGGGGTGAGAACAACGTCCACCGCCACCGTCACGCCCCGTTCCGAGGCCACCGCCAGCCCCTCCCGGGACTCCTCCCGCACCAACACCTCCTCGGGAGCCAATTCCACCTCCTCCACCTCTACCCCTGCGGCTCCTTCGACTCCTTCGACTTCGCTCAGGCCTAGTTCGCTCAGGGCAAGTTCTAGCCGCAGGGGAAGACTCGCCCGGAGCCGCCGCACCGCCGCCACCGGGTCCAGTGCCGCCAATGCAGCACGTACCGCCGGGAACCACTTCCCGAAGCGAGGGCCGAGCACCCTGTTGTCCGGCAACAGCCGGTAGGTAACCAAATCCTCCGCCGCATCCACGAATTCCACCCGCTTGACGTTCAGTTCGTCCTGCACCAGGGCCACGAGATCCTCGTCCAACTCGCCAACGGTGTGCTCCAGGTGAACCAGCGCACAGGCCAGAGGCTGCCGGAGTTTGATGCCGGCGCTTTCCCGCGCCGAGCGCCCCAGCCGCGCCAGTTGCCGCGCCAACGCCATCTGCGCCAGCAGGCCGGCGTCCACAGCGGCCTCGTCGGCGACGGGCCAGTCGGTATGATGCACGCTCTCTGGAGCATCCGGGTCCACTGAGCGAACCAGGTTCTGGTACATCACCTCAGTGACAAAGGGAACCAACGGCGCAAGCAAGCGGCAGAGAGTCGTCAGAACCTGGTAGAGGGTGGCATAAGCCGTGTTCTTGTCCGCGTCTTGCTCGCCTTTCCAGAACCGGCGACGGCTGCGGCGCACGTACCAATTAGTCAGGTCGTCCAGGAAGGGCTCCACCACCAGCGTCGCCCCGTAAGCGTCGTAGTTGTCCAGCCGGTCGGTGACCCGGGCGACCACTTCGTGCAGGCGAGCGATGACCCACTGATCCAGTAGATTGGTAGATTGGTAGATTGGTAGATTGGTAGATTTGTGAGCAGTCCCCCCATTTCCCAATTTACCAGTTTCCCAGTTTACCAATCTACCAGGTTCCCACTGATCAATGTTGGCGTAGGTGACGAAGAAGGAATACACATTCCACAGCGGGATCAGGAACTGCCGCCGCACCTCATCCGCCTTGCCGTAGCCAAACCGGAGGTCCTTCTCCGGTTTCTGACGGCAGTAGAGCCAGCGCATCACGTCCACCCCCATCCGGTCAGCGGCCTCGTTGAACTCGATGGCGTTGCCCCACGACTTGTGCATCCCCCGCCCATCCTCGGCCAGGAGCGTGGCATAGGAGAAGCAATTCTTGAAGGGCGGGGTGTTCTCCAGCACCGTCGCCATCGCCAGGAGGCTGTAGAACCAGTTGCGGAACTGGCCAGGGAAGGATTCGCTGATCCAGTCGGCCGGGTACCACTGCCGCCAGTAGTCCTGGTTCGTGCGGTACTGGAGAGTGCTGAAACTGACTATCCCTGCGTCCAGCCAGGGGTTGCCCACATCGAGGATGCGAGAGACAGTCGCGCCACACTGGGGACAGGTGATTTTGACCGCGTCCACATGGGGCCGGTGAGGGGTGTGCCCCTCGAACTCCTCCCAGCCCGCCACCGCTCGCTCCTCGAGTTCGTGCTCATCGCCGATGACCTCAAAGTGGCCACACTCCTCGCACTCCCAGATGGGCAGCGCCAATCCCCAGTAGCGCTTCTTACTGATCATCCAGTCGTGCATATTGCGCAGCCAGTCCAACTCGCGGTCCAGGCCGAAAGAGGGGATCCAACGAATCTGCCGGGTCACCTCCATCATATCGTAGCGCAGTTCGTCCATCGAGATGAACCACTCATCCACCAGCCGGAAGACCAGTTCGGTGCCGCAGCGCCAGCAGACAGGGTAGCGGTGGGTATAGTCCTCCACCTTGTACAGAAGCCCCTTCTCCCGCAGATTCTCGAAGACGCGCGGGGCGCTCTCGGAGACGTGAGTGCCAGTGAGGAAACCGAAGCCCTCCAGGAAGACCCCCTCCTCGTCCAACGGGGCGATGGCAGGGAGATCATGCTCCTTGCCCAGCGCGAAGTCCTCCGCACCGCAGCCGGGGGCCATGTGGACGATGCCGGTGCCCTCCGCCTCCCCCACCTCGTCCCACAGGATCACCCGGTGGGCCTGGGGACCGCCGGCGGCCTGCTGGGCCTGCAGTTCGTCGAAGGGGCCATCGTAGGTCCAACCTTCCAGCGCCGTCCCCTTCATCTCCTCCAGCACCTCGCATTTGCCGTCCAGGATAGGAAGAGTCCCCTGGGAGAGATAGAAGACTTCGTCCCCCTGCCGGACCTTCACGTAGATCAGTTCCGGCCCTACCGCCGCCGCGACGTTGCTGGTAAGGGTCCAGGGGGTGGTGGTCCAGACCAGGAGGCTCTCCCCCGGCCGCTCCCGCAGCGGGAAGCGCAGTGTAACGCCGGGGTGGATCATCTCCCGGTACCCCTCGGTGACTATCTCGTGCTGGCTGATGCCAGTGGCGCAGCGGGGGCACCAGGGCATCACGTCGCGCCCCTTGTAAAGCCAGCCCCGCTCCCAGCAGCGCTTGAGCATCGCCCAGATCATATAGTTGTTCTCAGTGGAGAGGGTGAAGTAGGAGCCGCCCAGTTCCGGCAGCCCCAGCCGGCCCACGATCCGTTCCACCGCGTCGGTCACCGGGCCATGCGGCCCCTCGACGGTGATGACCTCCTCCGGAGCCTGCACAATCCGGTCGGCCAAATTGCGCAAGGCATCCGGGTCGTTCCAGTCCATCCAGTGCCCCAGGCGGATGGACTGCTCGGTCTGCACAGCAGCGTAGCGGAGCACTCGCTCCTTGCACTTGCGCACGAAACGGGCGATGCCGTAGTCTTCGATGTCCCGCTTGGAGTGAAAACCCTGCTCCTTCTCCACCTCGACCTCGACCCAAAGGCCCTGGCAGTCGAAGCCATTCTGATAGCGGGTACGATAGCCTTTCATCGCCCAGAAGCGATGGTACAGGTCCTTGTAGGTGCGGCCCCAGCCATGATGGACACCCATCGGATTGTTGGCCGTGATCGGCCCGTCAATGAATGACCAACGGGGGCCATCCTTCCGCAAAGCCACCAATTTCTGGAAAGCGTCAGTTTTCTCCCAAGAGGTCAGAATCTCGTGCTCTTGAGCGGTGAAATCGACCGAATTGGGTACTGGTTTGAACATGATTTCCTCCTTCTTTCTCCGCCACAATGAAGACGTGTCTTCTATCATCTCACTATCTACTATCCTGCCCCCGCTGCCTCCAGCCACAACATCAACGCTCGCTCTGCCGCCTCGGCCACCAGCAGCACGAATGGTTCCGTGTCTCCGTCATGTGCTGCGTCGAGCGCGCCGTAGTAGGCCGGCCGGTCCTCGACGCGGATGACCGCCGGCGGATAACCCGCTCGCATCAACAGCAGGTTCATCAGTAGGCGCGCCGTGCGCCCGTTGCCGTCAGTGAAGGGGTGGATATGCACCAGCCGGAAGTGGGCCAGAGTCGCCCGCTCCACCGGATGCAACGCTGCCGCCTCACCCGAATGCAGCCAGTCGCTCAGGTCGGCCATCAAGCCGGGCACGGCCACCGGTTCCGGTGGCACGTATTCCGAACCAGTGATGTACACCTGAACGCGCCGGTAGCGACCGGCCTCCTCGTCGTCAATCGTCCGCAGCACCAGCGCGTGGATGCTCCGCACAATGTACTCGGTGATCGGCTCGTCTTTGTCTGCTAACGATTCGACGAAGTGAATGGCGTGCTGATGGTTGATCGCCTCCAGGTGTTCCCGCAGCGACTTACCAGCGACCGTCAACCCGTGTTGCAGCACTAGTTGGGTCTCACGCAACGTGAGACTGCTGCCCTCAATGGCGTTGGAGTGATATGTCCACTCCACGTCTAATTGCTCGCGTAACCGGTTCAGCACAGAGGGCGAGAGCGGCCTGGCTTCATCCAGGCGTGCTTTCATCTCCGCCACTCTGTCCAGCAACGCCTGTGTTTGTTCCACCATCGCTTGTTCTCCTGTACTCTTGCGGCCCGCGACAGAATGGCCCATTTCCACATTGACAATCTATGACCAAGTCGGTATAATCTCCACCGGAGGTATGCTATGCGCGTGCGAACCAGAGCAATCCGAGAGGGACGAACCCTCTATCTGCTCGAAGATGTGGCCCTACCTGAAGGCCAACAACTCATCGTCACCATCGAAATGCCCCACATGGACGAGGACGGCGACCTGCTGGACGAAGACGGCATCCCCATCCAAAAAACACTGGCCGATATACTCGGCTTCGACCCGGAGGACGAAGAAAGACTATTGGCCGAAGGTGAGCGTCAACGGCGGGCGCTGCTGATAATGGCTATGTCCAGCACCGCTGGCAGCGAGCCTCCCCATGATGGTGCAATCAACCACGACAAGTATCTGTATGGAGACCCATGTCGATGAATCTGGCCCATCTGGTTCTCGTGGACAGCAGCGCCTGGTTTGCCCTGAAGGATACCAAGGATCCCCATCACAACACGGCTATTCAATTCCTGGCAACCTTCACCGGCAGATTGATCACGACGAACTTTGTCATTGACGAAACCGTCACACTGACGCTATACCGCCTTGGCTATCCAGTTGCTCGTGAGTTGGGCCAAGAACTGTGGGCCAAGAAATATACCAACATCGTCTACATCTCCAAAGCCGACCAGCGCGCAGCCTGGGAACTGTTCAAGAAGTACGACGACAAGGAATTCAGTTTCACTGACTGCACCAGTTTTGTCGTCATGGAACGGCTGGGACTGGTCCATGCTTTTGCCTTCGACGAGCACTTCGAGCAAACTGGGCAGTTCATCCGTCTCCCTCGCGCATAGTCCCCGCTACCCCTCTAACTCCACCACCAGTCGCTTGTTAATCCGCCCCTTGCTCTTGTAGTCCACGATACGCAGAGGCCCGACCTCGGACGTATTGGCCACGTGCGTCCCGCCGTCGGCCTGCAGGTCCAGCCCCTCGATCTCCACGACCCGCACCTGGGTGATATGAGGCGGCAACAGGTTGATCTTGGTACGGATGAGATCGGGAATCTGGAAGGCCTCCTCACGGGGGAGAATCTGCACGCGCACCGGCCGGGCAGCCGCGACCTCGACGTTGATCTTCTCCTCAATCTCGCTGACCAACTCCCGCCGCATACGCTCGAACTCGAAGTCCATCCGCCCCAGCAGCGGCTTCATGTTGCCGCCGGTCACCGATGCACCGTAGTCGCGCCAGATGACGCCGCAGAGGATATGCATCGCCGTGTGGGTGCGCATCAGCGCGTAGCGGCGCTCCCAGTCGAGGATACCCCTGGCACGCGTGCCCACCGGCGGCGGATCGCGGTCCAGTTTGTGCACGATACGGCCCTCGCTGCGGCCGACCTTCACCACCTCCCACTCGCCGCCATCGGACAACAGCCGCCCGACGTCGCACGGCTGCCCTCCGCCGCCAGCATAGAAGGCGGTCCGATCCAGCACCACCCCATTGCCGGCGGCCTCAGTCACGAGGGCCTCGAACTCGCGCAGGTAACTGTCCGTTTGGTAGAGCAACTCGGTCATTCCGCCTCCAGATCACACCATACAAAAGACTCTCGTCCAAAGGGACGAGAGTCGCACTCCCGTGGTACCACCCTTCTTGCCCCGCCGCAGCGGAGCCTCTTGTCCGACGACCAACATCGCCGCGTCCTGCTAACGGGGAACGAGTCCGTCTGAGTCTACTGAGTTGGTAGATTGGCAAACTGGTAAGTTGGTAAATTGGGAAGCAAGTCACCAATCTACCGATTTACCAATCTACCAGTCTCCCAACGGTTCGGTCAGCGGCTCCAGAGGGATTTTCGGCGCGGTTACCGCACCCGGCTCTCACCTGTCCCGGGCTCTCTGGGCCGGTACCCAGCGCCTACTCGTCTCCATCATCGCCTTTATGATTGCATTATGCCACAAAACGTCGCTCCTGTCAAATCTCGCCACCTCCACCAATCCGCCTCTCCAGCCACTGTCCCCAACCCAGCCATCTGAACCGGCGCAGTGGCCCGCGTAGTCGTGCCCACACCTCCCGCACCACTCCTTCATCCACCACCGTGACCTGCGGTCCTCCATAGATCTGCGTGCTATACAGCACCCCCAGAACCTCTAGCGCCGCCCCACCCTGCGCCGCCAATCCTGCCCAGTGGTCCCTCCACCGCCGTGCCCGCTCCGCCCGGGCGCGCAGTTCCGCCGCCAGCGCCCCCGCATACTCCTGCGGCGTCAGCGCCGGGTCAGGAGGCAGCCCCATCCGCGCCCCGCCCCGCCTCACCCAACCCCATACCAGCGGCAGGGTGACGACCAGCGCCGCCCGCCGCCGGCTATAGTGGCCCCACACAACCACAGCAAGGCCCACTCCAACCAGCAGTGCCAACCCCAGCCGGGCCATCCGCCAGCCGAAGCGCACCATCCGCGCCGGTGGGCCTGTAGGCCCCGGCAATGTCTCCTCCGGCAATAGCATCTCATCGGGCAACTCCGTCACCGGCTGCGCCCCCGTCGGTTCGAAGCCGATCCAACCCCAGCCGGGGAAGTAGACCTCCGGCCAGGAGTGACCGTTGAACTGACGCACCAGGTAGACCTCGCCGGCGAAGTCATACTGCCCGCCAGCGTATCCCGAAGCCAGCCGCGCCGGGATACCTACCGCCCGGGCCATCACCACGAAGGCCGTGGCATAGTAATCGCAGTAGCCCTCACGCACCCCGAAGAGGAAGTAGTCGGCCACGTCCCATCCCTCCGGTGGCTGCTCCAGTTCCAGCGAGTAAGGATAGGCGCGCAGGTATCGCTCCAGCAGCCGTGCCCGCTCGTAGACCGTCTCCCCATCGGCGACAACCTCCTGAACCAGATCAATCACCCGCTGGGGAACAGTCTCGGGCAGTTGCAGATAGCGCGCGTGGATCTCTGGCGGGCAAAACATGGAGACGGCCCGCAGATCGTTCGCCGTGGGCCTGGGCAGGCGGGAGACGACGGTGTAAC
>JAUWOI010000526.1 GCA_030612185.1 Anaerolineae bacterium | reverse complement strand
TGGCGGGTGACGGTCAACCGGTTGGCGGCGTAGAGAGCCTGGGTCTCGGGGTTCATGCCGGAGGCGGGGGCAAAGTAGGCCACGTGGAATAGTTTGCCAAAGCACTTGAAGCCGTGGCGCAGGACGGTGAGACAGCCTTCGTGGGGGGAGTTCAGCGCCCGGCAGAGGTCGTCGAGCAGGGTCTCCTCGGCCCTTTCTTTTTGGATGTTCTGGAGGTAGGCCCATTCCTGGGACTGGGTCTCCTGGATGAAGGGGAGGAGGACGGTGGGGTCGAGACCACGCTGGGGGTCAAAGGTGTCGCGGTCTCCTTTGGTGTAGCCAGCGGCGGTGAGCAGGTGGTGTTCGATGGCGGCCTCGAAAGCGGCTTCGGTGTGTTGTTTGGGCACTTGGTCTCCTTATGAGACAAGGTTCAAAATCCAGTCCAGCAATTCCTTCAAATCATCAGGAGGCCGAATCGGCGCATCGCGGAATTTTTGGAGCCAGTCGTCCGCGCCTTTGCCGGAGAACAGGAGGTCGAGGGTCTGGACAACTATTGCGTTGTAGAACTTTTTGCCGTGGATGGAGCTCGTCAGTTGCGTATCTGACGATAATCGTCGTGCTGTGTCAAGTTTCTGGCGATATTGGGATAGCACCTGGTCTGGCGACAGTCTGGTGTGCCATTCCTCCAAGATGCGGCGGATTTCGGCCTCGTCGGTGACCGGCGCGCTCTCTAATGCGGCGGGCAAGCGCGTGGCGTGATACAGTTGGCGCAAGACGCGCCACATCGCGCCGTGGGCGACCCAGTCCGGCAATTGCTCCAGAATTGGTGTGGAGAGGGCTTGCAGATCGTTGCCCATACGTGCCTGTTGATTGGGCGGCAACGCGGCCCAGAGTTCCGCAGGGTGGCAGAAATACGACTCGATACAAAAGCGCGGCAGCGCGCGCAGGCGGGGTGAACGCTCAACACCATTCTGTACATCGTCTGGGTTCCATTCGTCCAGGTCCACCACGCCAATCCATCCTGGCCGGTGTACGGCAACCCCGGTGATGACGCGCTGCTTACCCCCCGCTGCGGCCAAGTGCAGCCGCAGGTCCCAACCGGGCGCGTGTTGGCTGAGGAAATGTCCCAAGAGCACAACGTCGTCAGCGCCTTCTACCAACAGCACCGGCTTGCCCAATGCCAGCCGCTCGACATCGGTGATCCAGGATGGTGTATGGTTCATCGCCGCATCTCGTTCATTTCCACAGCGCCCAACTCTACGCGGCGCGACGGTGTGAACTCTTGCCAAAGTTCCGGGGCGTGAGAGGCAATGAGCAGTTGTCCGCCCTCGTCGGCGATCATCCGTCGCAGGTGGCCGACAAACGCCGTCGTCAGTGATGGGTGCAGGTGCAGGTCAGGCTCGTCAATCAGCACAATCCCACCTGGTCGCAGCCAGCGAGTGATCGTCGCGATCATCAAGAGCACCTGCCTTTCACCGCTGCTAAAGTCGTCAATGGAATGAGTATCGCCGCCATCAACTTGAACCATCAAGGTTCCACGCCGGTTGAATCCGGCCAACCGCTTGCCGATGAGAAAAGCATTGACCTGGTCCACAATTGCCTGGAAAGCGTCCTCATCCACCACCTTGAGGTTGTAGAGGTAGTTATGCAGGCTGCCCTTGCGGGCGGTCGTCGGCGCATAGCGCGCCAGCCAGCGGAACTCTTCCGGCTCTGGCTGGACGCTGAACTTCTCCTCGATTGGCAATAGCACGCGAGTCTCGCTTTCCAGGTGGACTACATTAGGGAGATCCTTGCGCTTGCCCAGGATGTTTTCAGTCAGACGTTCCGCCCACTGTTGCTGCCAGTCAGTGCTGGGACCGAGATATCCCTCGTATTCAACGTCCTCACCGTAGGAGAATCTAGTATCATAACACATGCCAATACGATGGCTACCTTCCTGCTTTCCCACAAATTCGCGACAGGTCTCTTTCTCGCCGTAGTAGATCCAAATTGGTTCGCTCTCCAGTCCCACGATCTCTACCGCTGCCAGGTCAGAAGCATAGATTGCCTGAGACGACACTATCGTTCTTGTTGCCCTAGGGTCCTCCTCCCACTTATGCAGGTAGTCTTCCAGCGCTTGCCAAAGTTCAGCAATTGTGCCTAGCAGCGTCGTCTTGCCACTGCCATTTGGCCCGATCAATAGCAGCGATTCGGGAATGCGATCGCTCCACGAGTCTTGAAAGGTACAATCAAAATCCACAAAACTGCGGACATTTTTCAAAATCACCCGTCTAATCTGCATAATCACCCTCCGTACGATAAAGCTCTCCAGGAGAATGACGTCCAACTCGGACGCCAGTCGCGCCAGCTTGCGATCATTGGTCACAAAGGCGGTGGCCCCATCGAGCAGGAGCGTCGGCTGGCCGAAGGTTGTAACGCGCTCGCAGTTGCGCCGCCCGTCGCGCCACAGCGCGGGTCACGCCGGCCAACACTAACTAGTTGTCGTTTGAATTGTTCCACGCTTCCCGCTCCTGTTCCAGATAGGCATGCCGGCCCAGATCTCTTTGTGCAGACCGGCCAAATGAGCGGCGTGGTCTTGAGGTTGCGGGATTAGGATCAGGACGCCATCCTGCACATCCACCAGCAGACGATCTCCGTTTTGGATGTCTAGTTTTTCACGGGCGACGCGGGGTACGGCAACCTGGTAGCGACTGCTGACTTGACACTCACGGGTTGAGACATTGCACGCTCCTTACAAAGCAGTTCGCGACTTTTGCCTAGTATAGCATAGGGCGGCAAAGGTGCAAGTCTCTAGGTCTCCAGGGGGGAGTGACGACTGATCGTCGGAAAAGGCCGGCTCCGCCCCGTGGCTGGCGCTGACAGGCCCAAGAATTACCACTTCTGGAGCAAATATGTGCCAAAATCGCTCGAAGCAAGCAGATTTCCCCCATTTTTCAAGGTTTTTTCAAGCCGCAAGAGGTACGGAATCGGAATTCCGACGAACAATCGTCGCACCCCCGTGAGCGAATATACTTGACAACTAAAATATTAAGTGGTATAATATATATGAGTAAACCTTCACTGACCAAGTTTGAACAAACTGCTCAAGGCCAAATGAACTGCATCTGAGTCTGCCGGACTACGTTCGACTTCTTGATAAGGTTAACCATGGTGCTCGTATGACAGGCCTCGACACGCT
>JAUWOI010000347.1 GCA_030612185.1 Anaerolineae bacterium | reverse complement strand
ACGAACGCGTGGATCAGCCTCGCGGCCAGTTCTTCCACACGAACTGGACCGGGCACGGGGGCGACGTGACCTCGGGCTCGTATCAGGCGTAGAAAAGAAACCGGGTTTTTCGGAAAAAACCCGGTTTCTGGCTCATTGGAGGAAAACAGAATGGCGAAACCAAAGAACGTCGTCGTCGCCCAATCCGGCGGGCCGTCGCCGGTGATCAATAACTCACTGCGGGGCATCATCGAGATGTGCCGCGTTATGCCGGACCACTTTGGCACCATCTACGGCGGGATCCACGGCATCGAGGGCATCCTGAAAGAGGAGTTGCTGGACCTTTCGGCGCAGGACGAGGAGGAGATCCGCCTGCTGCGGGTCACTCCAGCCGCCGGGGCTGTCGGCACCTGCCGCTATAAACTGCGGCACGAGGAAGACTTCGAGCGCGTGATCGAGGTCCTCAAAGCCCACAATGTGGGCTACTTCTTCTACATCGGCGGCAACTATTCGATGGACACGGCCCACAAGATGGCGCAGTTGGCCCACGAGCGGGGGCTGGGCCTGGTAGCCACCGGCGTGCCGAAGACAATTGACAACGACGTCGGCGGTGCACTGGATGGAAACAGCAAACTGATTGACCATACCCCCGGCTATGGCAGCGTGGCCCGCTATTGGGCGCTCAACGTCCAGAACGCCAACCAGGAGAACGCTGGCGCCTGCCCTTCCGACCCGGTACTCGTGCTCCAGGCGATGGGCCGCAAGATCGGCTTCATCCCCGCCGCAGCCCGCCTGGCCGACCCAGACCGGGCAATGCCACTCTTGATCTTCCTGCGGGAATCCGGCCTCAACCTGGAGGAACTGGCCGACCGGGTCAACGACCTGCTCCGGGAGCGCGGACGGGCCATCGTCGTCGTCAGTGAGGGGTTCGATGTGGGAGAGGTCGGTGAGCGCAGGGACGCTTTCGGCCACACGACGTTCTCCTCCAGCCTGATGAGCGTTGAGCAGACCGTGGTCAACTACCTGAACGAGGTGGGACTGGCAGTCCGGGGCGCGGCGCGGGGCAACGTCCCCGGCACCGACCAGCGTGACAGCATCATCTACGCCTCGACGGTGGATCTGGAGGAGGCCTACCGGGTGGGCCAGAAGGCCGCGTGGATCGCCGTGGAGGAGGGCTCCGGCTACATGGCGACTATCTTGCGCGAACCCAGCCCTGTCTACCGTGTGCACTACGACAAAGTGCCGTTGGAGGCGGTCGCCAACTCCGAGCGGACATTCCCAGCGGCGTGGATCGCGCCGTCGCGGACCGACGTCACCGACGACTTCGTGCGTTATGCCCGCCCGCTCATCGGCGACGACTGGCCCAGCGTCCCGCTGGTGGGAGGGCTGCAACGCTTCGCACGACTCAAGATGGTCTTCGCCGAGAAGCGCCTTCCGGCCTACGTCCCGCAAGCCTATCGCGTCTCATGAGCCGCCGTATCGCGGCCTGTTTCGCGGCTTCGTTAGAACGACACTTTGAACATCGAGGGGCAGGTTGACACGCTGCTAAGGATCGCAGGTTCTGCCACAAGTTGGGCAGGTGTTGGAGGGTTTGGGAGACTGACGCATGATGCCAAATCGCACAGTTAATGGTATAATGCGCCCATCATGGACCTCCACGCCTTCGAGCATCTGGTGGCTGCGGCACTGAACGACCTGCCCGAGCCCTTCCGAGAGAAACTGGACAACGTCGAGATAGTCGTCGAGGACTGGCCGAACCAGAAGACGCTGCGACTGGCCGGGGTACGCCATCCGGCGCAACTTCTGGGTTTCTACCACGGCGTCCCACAGGCAAAACGCACTCACAACTACGGCCTGGTCCTGCCGGACAAGATCAGCATCTATCAACGCCCAATCGAGATGCGCTGCCGCACGTTGGAAGAAGTGCGTGCAACTGTCTACCATGTCCTGCACCACGAGATAGCGCATCACTTCGGCATCAACGATGAACGGCTGCGGGAGATAGGGGCATACTGAACGAACAGCTCTGTCGGACAAGTTGGCAACTTGTCCGACGATTGCCGCTTCTGGCCACCGATAGTATAATACGCGCACTTGTGAGAGAATAGGAGTATGGGAATATGGGACAGCATGGATCAACCTCTCCGGCCTCAATCCCCTTCGTTCCACCCACACCAACCTCGATCAAAGAGACGGGGCTTAGTCTGGGCTTCATGACCGACCTGGCGCTCAAGATCATATACTCTGAGGGCAACCTTTCGGGCTACGAACTGGCCGAGCGTATGAAGCTCCCCTACCCTAGCGTGGTAGATCATGTACTGGAATTTCTCAAGCGAGAGAAGTTATGTGAAGTGAAAGGGGCCGGTGGATTCGCAGAAGCAGCCTACCAGTACGCCATCTCCGACAAGGGGCGTGCTATGGCGCGCGAGGCGCTCGACCGCAGCCAATATGCCGGCCCTGCACCCGTCACGCTGGAGGCCTATACCGAAGCCCTCCACCGCCAGTCATTGGGCAATGTCGTCGTCCACCAGCGCACGATGCGCCAGGCTCTGGCCCACATGGTCATCAGCGAGGAAGCCTTCGCGCAATTGGGCCCGGCGGTCAACTCAGGTCGCTCCATCTTCCTCTTCGGCCATCCAGGCAACGGCAAGACCGCCATCGCCGAGAGCATCGGTCAGATGATGCTGGGCGACGTGATGTACATCCCCCACGCGATGGAGGTGGGCGGTCATGTCATCAGAATCTTCGACTACGTCAACCACGTGCTGGCGGAGGCTTCGTCCTCCACCAACCGGGCTCACGACCAGCGCTGGATGCACATCCAGCGACCGGTCATCATCACCGGTGGAGAACTGACACTGGCAGCACTCGACCTGGTGTACGACGAGAACAACAAGTATTACGAGGCTCCTTTCCAGGTGAAGGCCAACGGTGGCATGCTGTTGATTGACGACTTCGGCCGCCAGCAAGCCCGTCCTCGCGACCTGCTCAATCGCTGGATCGTGCCTCTGGAGAAGCGCGTGGACTACCTGACTCTCCACACTGGCCGCAAGATAGAGATTCCGTTTGACGTGCTAATCGTCTTTGCAACTAACCTGGCCCCCCGCGACCTGGTGGACGAAGCCTTCCTGCGACGCATCCGCCACAAGATCGAGGTCAAAGACCCCACATGGGACGAGTACCGCGAGATCTTCCGACGGGTATGTGCGTCAAGAGGCGTGCCTTACGACGGCCGAGGACTGGCCTACCTGATCCAAGAGCACTACCTCAAACGGAATCAACCCAGGCGGGCCTGCCATCCCCGCGACATCGTAGATCAATTGCGTGACATCGCCCGCTATCTGAACGTACCACCTACGCTGAGCAAAGACCTGATTGGCCGTGCCTGCCACGCTTACTTCGTAGATATATAGGTCGGTAGATTGGTAGATTGGTACATTGGTAGATTGGTGAATATTGCCCACCGTGGGGCCAGCGCCGCCGCACCGCCCAACACATTGGCCGCCTTTGAGAAGGCCATGGAACTGGGCGCCGATGGAGTTGAATTCGACGTCCATCTCTCAGCCGACGGCGTGGTGGTGGTCATCCACGACTTCAACGTGGACCGCACCACCGATGGCAGCGGCCGGGTGGCGGAAATGAGACTCGCCCAACTCAAGCAACTCGATGCCGGCTCCCACTTTGATCCGGCCTTCGCCGGCGAGCGCATCCCCACGTTGGAAGAAGTGCTGGAGGCAGTGGGGAGCCGACTGCTCTTGAATATCGAACTGAAAAGCACGAGTTTGCGCGACAACGGGCTGGAGCGAGCGGTCATTACCGAGGTCGAACAGCACAACCTGGGCAACAACGTGCTTTTCTCGTCGTTCAACCCCCTCTCCCTACGGCGGGCCAAGAAAATCGCTCCCCACATTCCGGTAGGGCTGCTCTATTCCCCCAGCCTCCCGCTACCTCTGCGCCGCGCCTGGCTGGCCCCCCTGGTCCCCCACGAAGCCCGCCACCCCGAGCACACAATGGTGGACGCACGCTACGTGGCCTGGGCGCGGCGGCGCGGCTACCGGGTGAACACCTGGACGGTGGACGACCCGGACGAGATGCGCCGCCTCATCGGCCTGGGCGTAGATGGCATCATCACCAACGTCCCCGATGTCCTGCGTGGTGTCCTCGAAACCGCGCTAGAACGTAACGGGTGAATAGACCCGAGTGGAGCAAGCAAGGAGTAGGCAAAGCGGCCGCGCTGGAGTCGGCCCACATCATCTGCAATATGAACCTGCTGCCCTGAGACCCGCTTCGGGCGTTACATAACCCCAGCGTAGTGCGCCTGGCTGTGCACGAAGTCACACGCTGGGGAATGGGCTCACGGGAGATGGCACGCATCGCCCGGTTCTTCGGGCAAGTGCTCTTGGAGAGCCCGCCGGCCGAGGAGGTCCGAACTGAGGTCGCGGCCCTCAAAGCCCAGTTTGATAAGGTTCGATATTGCTTCGATGGAGAAACGTGATGAGGAGAAGCAGCAGCAGCAACGTTGTCTTGCTCAAAGTTCTGGACTATCCCCGGTAAGAGGTAAGATATTACTATTGACAAGTCATATATTCTATGATAGAATTACTATTAGACAGTCATAGCAAAAGGGGCATAATGCTTCGAGTGCATTGGCAGCCTCCCCCTATATATGGAGGGAAATCAAGGTTTCTATCCAGCATCTTGGGGTCTGATAGCCCATTTCAGGATGGGATCAGTCGGCTTTATGCCGATTTTGCTGCGACTGCTATTAGATGGGGACCTGGTGGGATATCCGGCGTATGGGTGGAGATCTTGATAATGGTGCAGATACTGACTTTGATGGAATTTGTGACTTGTGGGAAATTGAAATGGGTGCAAATGCAGGTTTGAAAATTCCAACAACAGCGGCAGGCGAATATTATACCTTATCCTGTGTTCCTGGAAATGATTATACTATAGATCCTACGGGTGCTACAGTGTGCCCTATTGTCGGTATACCAGATCTTTACGTTGAATTTGATTACATGGAAGGACACACTCCAAGTTCCACTGCCATTGCAAATGTGGTAAATGCATTTGATCAAAGCTCCTATGAAGATCCTTCAACTGGGGCTACTGTAGGTGTACATGCACACATTTTAATTGATAACCAAATAGATCATGTTAATCAATTACCTTTTGAAGATGACGGAGTAAGCCCTACTAACTTTTTGGAATTATCACAAGCTAATTTTGGTTCATTAACTGAAAGA
>JAUWOI010000361.1 GCA_030612185.1 Anaerolineae bacterium | reverse complement strand
GCAAGTGTGGAAAGCACCTTGGTGATTCACAGATTTGTAGATTCGCATAGACCATGAATAGTATCTTGACGATTGAATTCTTGCATAATAAACAAGGATTTTGGAAAGGTTGAACCACGAAGGACACAAAGAGCACAAAGGTTGGGTCTGTGGTTTCTTAGTGTCCTTGGTGTCCTTTGTGGTAAGGACTGTTTTGGCTCTGGCTCGTCCAGGTTAGGTTAAGTAGGGAGGAAGCAATGAAATCTTGGCACGTTGTACTGATTTTGGCAATCACTGTTACGGTACTGGCTGGGTGCGGTGGAGAAGAGGACACCTCGGCTCCGACGGACGCAGATGACAGCGAAACCTACACCAGCGCGGTTCTGGATACGTCCTACCCCGATGCACTGGACGTGAGCAATCAACTGGCGCTGGGTACGTTCCAGCTGGAGGAGACAGAGCACGCCGTCACACCGGAGCAGGCGGCGGCCTTGCTCCCGCTTTGGCAGGCGCTCCAGGGCGGCGTGACGGCCCAGGCTGAGATGGACGCCGTTCTGAAGCAGATCGAGGGGACGATGGCCCAGGAGCAATTGGCGGCCATCGCTGCCATGCAGCTTACGCAGGAGGATATGCAGGCCTGGATGGAGGAGCAAGGACTGGGCATGGGAGGTGGTTTCCCTGGTGCGGGTGAAGACCCTGACGCACGCGCGACACGGCAAGCAGAGTTCGGCGGTGAAGGAATGCCGCCCGGTGGCGAGGGGATGCCGCCGGAGATGGCCACACGCCGGGCCGAGATGGAAAACATGAGCGAGGAGGAACGGGAAGCCCTGCGTGCGACGGCACAGGCGGGTGGCGGCATGCCCGGCGGCGCTGGCGGCGGCGCTGGCGGCAGGGCTGGCGGCGGGTCGAGGCAATTCACCATCCTGCTAAATCCTCTGATCGAACTATTGACTCAGCGGGCGGCAGAGTGATCTGTCCCACAATTCATCACGCCGCTCCCAGGGCTGCGCCATATACCAGGTGAGACCGCCCAGGAGCGCGTAGTACCCCCACACCAACCATCCATCTATCCAACCATCCAACCAACCAGCCAGTCATCTCCCCCAGGGTCTTGACAAAGCATCATTTTTGTGATAAAATGTAAACACTTGCGCAAGCGGTTGCATAGCAATTGCATGGGGTGAGGTGCAAAGATGCCCACGACTATCAAAGATGTTGCTGCCAAGGTTGGTGTCTCTCCCTCTACCGTCTCGCGGGTTCTCAATGACCGCCCCGGCATCAGCCCCCAGACCCGTGAACGAGTGCTACAGGCCGCACAGGAGTTGAACTATTCTCCCTCTATAGCGGCCCGCAGCCTGGCTACCGCACGCACGTACAATGTCGGCTGCGTCGGCTACAAATACGGCTCTACTCTACCCGCCGGTCTCAGGCTCAACAACGTAGCGTCCGGCACCCTCGAAGGCATAGACGAGGAACTGAGCAGGCACGGTTACCACATGCTCACCACCTACGTGGACAAGGAAACGGTGAGGAGCCTCAACGTGCCCAACATGATACGTCAGAGACGGGTGGATGGACTTATCCTGAACGGGCCGGCATTTAGCCCTCGTTTTATCCTCCAACTGCGAAACCTGGGCCTCCCCATCGTTCTCGTGGACAACCTGCTCAACGAAACAGCCATTGACTGTGTCTTGTGTGATAACGAGAAGGGGGCTTTTCAGGCCGTTAAACACCTCATCGAACACGGCCACGAGCGCATTGTATTTCTCTCCGGCCCAGCAGATTGGCTCAGCAGCCGTGAGCGTGCCGCCGGCTATCGCCGCGCGTTGCACGAGGCCGGGCTTGAGCCACACATCGTATTCATGTCCAACACTATCCCTGATACCGGTCGCCAGGCTATGCTCACTGCCTTGGAAGAATATCCCGATTTGACAGCGATTGTGGCGGTCAACGACGCCACGGCCGTCGGTGCCATCCATGCCTGCCAGCAGGCCGGATGTGCCATTCCCGACGAGGTCGCAGTTATAGGCTTCGACGACGAGCCCTGGGCTCAAATGCATATACCTCCACTTACTACAGTCCGTATCCACTGGCACGAGATCGGTATTCAGGCCGCCCGGCGTATAGTGGACCTGATCGAGCGAGATAGCCAGGTTCCGCTCCAGATGCGGCTGGCTGTTCAGTTAGTTATCCGCCAATCGTGTGGATGTCACGCGACTACAGATTAGAGACCTCTCGGAAAGGGGTGCTAGCCCAACCGTGTTGGGCGGAGTCTGAAAAAATCGGCCCAGGACGGCCATGCGATTGGCCTGCTACCCATTAAACAAGGCTTCTGTGCGACTTTCCGAGAAAGCCCATCAATGAAATGAAAGGAGGGACGATATCGGGCGATACAAATCATTGCGTGTCAGTAAACCCTTTGAGTAACCCATAGGTAATAGAAAAAGGAGGAAAGAACGATGTATAGCAAGGTATTGCGCAGACTGTGGGCCCCCATCGGCCTGTTTGTAATGCTGGCGTCGCTGGTTGCTTCCTGCGCCGCGCCAACGTCAGAGGTCGTCGAGGTCACCCGCATCGTGACCGAGAAGGAAGATGTCGAGGTGCCGGTCGAGGTCGAGGTGCCGGTCGAGGTGGTCGTCACCGCCGCGCCGCCTCCCGCCGGGCCGGCGGTGTACCGCACGGCTGGTGGGTGGACCAAGCCGCCCGCTTACCACGGCAGCAAGTTCGCTCCCGGCGGCGTCGGCTCGGCTCACTGGTGGGTCTTCGAGCCACTGTTCGTTTTCGTCCCGCCCACGAAGGAGATGATCATGCGTCTGGGCGCTTCCTTCGAGGAGACCCAGGAGGCCCTCACCGTGAAGCTGCAGCCCGGCGCCAAGTGGCACGACGGCACCCCCGTCACCTCGAAAGACGTCTGGTCTACCTTCCAGTTGCGCTATCTCCAGAACGCGACCATCTGGAAGCTCCTGGATAGGATCGAGATGCCCGATGATTCCACGGTGGTCTTCCGCTGGAAGGAACCCACCCCCCTGGCCAAGCCGTTGATCGCGGGAGAGATCATCTGCGCCCCCTATCACCTCTACGGCGAGTGGGCCGACCGGGTTGATGTGACTGTGCCTTCGAGCGAGGAGCCGAACAAGTCGGTCCTGGAGGATCTGACCGAGTTCAAGCCCGAGTTCCCCATCGGGACGGGTCCCTTCAAGATGACCACAGTGACCGCCTCGGAGATGCTCTTCGACAAGTTCGCCGATCACTACGCTGCGGACAGCGTCCACTTTGACAAACTGGTGGTCTTGCCCTGGCCCAACAACGAGGTGATCTGGGCTTACCTGATGGCTGGAGAGGTATACCGCGCCCACTCGGCGGCGGGAGAGGATGCCACTGAGGCCATCATGGCCAGGCAGCCGCAGATGAAGCTGGCCCTGCCGACCGACCTGTCGCAGTTTGGCATCGGCTTTAACATGCGCATCGCGCCCTTCTCGGACGTGGCGTTCCGCAAGGCCATCGCCCACGCCATTGACCGGGTGCAGCTCAGGGAGATCACCTACTACTACGGCGGCACCGTGGACAAGTACGCCCACAACGTCCTGACCTCTATGGAAGACGTCTGGCTCTCCAAAGAGTTCCTGGACGGGCTAACTGTCTACGACTATGACGTCGACAAGGCAGCGGCGATGCTCGAAGATCTGGGCTTCACGAGGGGCGCCGACGGCAACTGGCTGAAGGCTGGCCAGCCGCTGGCGTGGGAGGTCAACTGTCCGGCCGGTTACTCCGACTGGGTGCTGGCCTGCGACAACCTGGCCAACCAACTCACAGAGTTCGGCATCCCCAGCGAGTGCCTGCCCCTCGAGAACGCCATCTTTTGGCCGCAGATGACGGCCGGGGAATTCGAGGTGGCGCTGCTCTGGTCGGCCTCCTGGTCGGGTTATGCCCATCCGTGGCCGGGCTTCGATCGCATCTTCTTTGGTGATACCGGCAAGCGGATCGGCTGCCCGCCCGAGTTGCCCGGGCCGGACGGCGAGATGGTTGACCTCGAGGAGTTGGTCAAGACCATCGGTTCCACCTTCGATGAAGCTGAACTGAGGGCGGCAGTGGAGACGGCAGCCTGGATCGTCAACGAGAACATGCTCGAGTTGCCCTACTGCGAGAAAAAGTTGATGGAGTTCCACAACTATGCCTACGTGGATGGCTGGCCCGACGTAGACGATCCATTGTGGACGCTGGGCGCAGGCGGCGCCGAGCGAGCCGACGTAACGTTTATGGTCATGGGGTTACTGAAACCCGCCCAGTAGTTGTCCTTTCGAGTGTGTCCCCCGCAAGCCCTGCTGAATGCGGGGGACACATTCCTACCTATGTCAGTTTGAGAAGTGCTCGCGCTCTCCAGCGCAGGCGGGGCCACCGATGTTGTGCTGGAGAGCGCCTGTATTTTGTCAGGAGGAAAAGATGATCACTATTGCCAAGAGAGTAGGCGTCGCGCTTATCACCATCTTCCTCATCGCCACCCTCACCTTCTTCCTGGTGCGGAAAACCCCCGGTGACGTGATGCAGGCCTGGGCCATGGAGGTAATGCAAACCTACGCCATGACCTACGAGGATGCTCTGGCTTTCGTCGAGTCGATGTACAGTTACGACCCCGACCAGCCGGTGCTCGAACAATACATCGCCTACATCTCCAGCGTGCTCAAGGGCGACCTGGGAGAGTCCTCTATCTACAAGGTGTCGGTCAATAAAGTCATTGCCCAGGCCCTCCCCTGGACAGTGTTCGTGACCTCGATCTCCCTGCTGCTTAGTTTCGGCATCGGCACGTTGCTGGGCATGATTATCGCCTGGAAGCGGAAGACGATCCTGGACCCCATCGTCACCGCCTATGCCTCGTTCACCGGCGCCACCCCTGATTACGTCACGGCGCTGGTGCTGCTCATCATCTTCGCCATCAACCTGCATATCTTCCCCCTGAAAGGGGCCTACGACGCCATAGTACCGGTGGGATTCACCTGGGCGTTCATCAAAAGCGTGCTCTGGCACGCCGCGCTGCCGATTACGGCCTACACCTTTGAGAGCACAGCGGGCTGGGCGCTGGCTATGAAGGGCAGCGCGGTCAG
>JAUWOI010000454.1 GCA_030612185.1 Anaerolineae bacterium | reverse complement strand
CAGTTAGCTTGAACAAGGTAAATTTCAACAAGTAGGCGTTCTCAATATTTTCTATTGCAATTTCTGTCAAAATGATGCCCAAAAACGCCCTTTTAGGCAGGAATTCGCGAAAGTCGTTTTAATTTCAGCGAATGGACAGCAGCATCTCTTGCAAATGGACGATTCGCAGTGACCGTTCTCAAAACGCACGTACCGAAGGCTTGAACTTGATCCGCAATCGCAAGGGGAACACACCCCACATCGTCATCGTGACGGCTGAACCTTTGCCCAGCCGGATAGCCTCGGTCGCACTGGGTACAGGTGATTTGGATTGTGTGTACCACATGGCACTCTACGAGTTAGGTGCATCTGTTGAAGAAGCCAGCGATGAAACACTGAGCGAGATGTTCAATTTGCTAGTGGATGGCAAACGGCTACGCGACATCAGCGACCTGCCGTTTGACCTGGCGATCTAACACATCTTGTCGAAATGAGCAACGAGCAACAAGCAAAGGCAACCAAAATGGAGATTATTCGCGCCTTCATCGCCATCCCTCTCCCTCACCCCCTGCTGGAGAAACTGGCCGCCCTCCAGCGGAAACTGGAGAAGCAGATCCCGTCCCGCAGCGTGCGCTGGGTGCGGGTAGAAGGCATCCACTTGACGCTTAAGTTCCTGGGCGATACCCTCACGGAGAAACTACCCGAGATCAAGCAGGCGCTGGCAGCTGCGGCCCGGCACGCCCCCGCCTGCACCTTCACCGTCGAGGGGTTGGGCTGCTTTCCCAATCCTCGCCGCCCCCGCGTCGTGTGGGTCGGGGTGCGAGAGCCGACGGGACGGCTGGCGGCGTTGCAGGACGCCATTGAGGAGGTGATGGCCCCGTTCGGCTACGAGCCGGAGGGACGAGGCTTCACGCCGCACCTGACGCTGGGTCGGGTACGCCGCCGCACGTCCCGCAGCGATGTGGTGCAGGTGGGCGAAGCCGTCACCAACACCACAGCGGGATTGCTGGCCGAGGTTTCCGCCGACCACTTCGCCCTCATCCGCAGCGTGCTCAAGCCTACGGGGGCGGAGTATACCGTGGTGGAGAAGTTTCTGTTGCGCGGAGGAGACGGCTAATGGGTCCCATAGTAGCCGTCATCGGCGGTTCAACGCCGACGGCGGAGGAGGCCGCGGCAGCGGAGGCCGTGGGCCGTGCACTGGCCGAAGGGGGCGCGATACTCGTCTGCGGCGGGCTCCGCGGGGTAATGGAAGCCGCTTGCCGGGGAGCCAAATCTGCCGGCGGCCTCACCATCGGCATCCTGCCTGGCACCGACCGGAGCGAGGCCAACCCCTACGTGGACATTCCCATTGTCACCGGCATCCGCTGTGCGCGCAACGTCATCATCACTCGTACCGCCCAGGCGGTGGTCGCCGTCGGAGGCAGTTACGGCACACTGAGCGAGATTGGGTTCGCGCTGTCGTTCGGCGTGCCGGTGGTGGGGCTGGGGACGTGGGAACTGAGGCGCGATGGACACCCGCCCGTGCCTATCATCTGCGCCGCCACGCCGGAGGAGGCAGCCGCCCGCGCGCTGGCGCTGGCACAGAGGACGGCTGTCGGAAAAGCGCCCCATTCCTCAAAATAGCCTGCAACCAGAGATTCACAGGGCTAACACCTTGCACAGTTGGTCCTCGATAGCCTGCACGTCCTCCGCAGACATCACGCCCAGGCGGCGCTCAATCATCGCTTGCTTGATCGTGCGAAATCATCCCTCACCACGTCGGCGCGACTATAACCGGTCATAGGCAGCGTCATTTTCATTGTCCCACAGTTCAGCCAGCACCGGATCAGTTTGTGCACTCAAAGCCACGAGTCCCTCCTGATCCGCCAGTTCTGTCCAATCTCGTGTCAGGCGCTCTTCTAGAGTCTCCACGACACACTGGTGGACAGAGATGTTGCGTTGCGCGGTTACCAGACGCAGACGATGCCGAAGTTCGGTCGGGATGTCTATCGAAAGCCCGGTGCGTATATTTGCCTTCGTCGTTACCATTCTGTCTCACCTCCGTTGGCAATATACCACATTTAGGTATCTTTTCAATAAATGGGGGTGAGGTGGAGGAACGCCAGCATCTTGCTGGCATCTAGCGACCAAGATGGTCGCGTTCCCCCAAGATATTGAGAAGATACACATTTACCATATTTGCGGAAATGCAACATCGTGCTACGCAGGGAATGATACCCTACCGAAACCAGGAGCCCGGCGATGTGCCGGGCTCCTGGTTTACTCTATTCTGATCCACGGATGAGTCGCTACCTTCCGGAGATACCTACGGCGTGAGCGTCCACTCCAGCGGTTCGAAGAGGTTCACCTCGTATTCCTCGGCCAGCGTGTCGTGATCACAATCCTCCGCCAGCAGGTCGTAAGTGCCCATCGAGACCTGGAAGGTACGACTGTCGCCGGAAGCGATTATGTCAGCACCCAGCCAGTCATTGCCCCAGGCGGTGCCGTCGGATGGAGAAATGTAGACGTAACACACGTCCCAACCCGAGTCGTTGAGCAAGGTCAACGTGGCGTAGTCCTCCAGGTACAACGTCCACTCCAGGTCACCTGAGACGTATTCGTCAAACCTGGTGGCTATCACATTGTAGTTCTCGTCCTCTGCCTTGAGGTCATATGTTCCTTCGGTCAACTCGAAGGTGTAGGACCCATTCACCGGTATTACATCACTGCCCAGCCAGTCATCTCCCCAGGAGTCGCTCGTACTCGGCGAGATGTAGACGTACCAGACTGGCATATCTGTATCGTTGTACACCGTCAGCGTCGCGGCCTCACCCCAGATAGGACTGAGAGTCCAATCGGTATCTTCAGAGACGGAAACGCCGTACTCCTCGGCCAGCGCGTCTTCGTCGCAGTCCTCAGCCAGCAGATCGTAGGAGCCGATGGGCACCTGGAAAGTGTAGGACGTGCCATCCGGCACAATGTCAGTGCCCAGCCAGTCACCTCCCCAGGCATCGCTAGAGGTCGGTGAGATGTAGACGTAGCACACATCCCAACCCGAATCGTTGAATAACGTCAGGTTGACCTCGGCGACACCCACGTCAGTAAGCGTCCACTCCAGCGTCCCGGCGACGGAGACGTCGTACTGCTCATCCAGAACGTTGCCGTCGCAGTCCGCAGCCAGCAGGTCATAAGAACCGGCGGACACCTCGAAGGTACGATCGGAGCCCGAGAGCACCGTCTCCTGCGCCCCCAGCCAGTCGTCACCCCACTCGTCTTCGGTGACCGGCGAGATGTAGACGTAGCAGACTTCCTGGCTCGAGTAGTTGGCCAACGCCAGAGTGGCCGGGCGGCCGGTTACGCCACCACCCCCCTTGCTACCACCAGGCTCACCACCACCGACTGGCGCCGTGGTAGGTACAGCACCCGCCTTACCGCCCCCTACCTCGGGGGCAGCAGTGGGGGGCTCCGTGGGCGGTGGTTGCGTAGGCGGCAGTGCCGTAGGCGCTTGTGGCGCTGGTGGCTGCGTAGGCGTCGGTGGCGGTGGTGTAGGTGTAGAACCGCCGCACGCCAGGGTCACGAGCAGCATCACACCCACTGCGATCCCAATTGCTCTTTGTCTTTTCACTTTTTTTCCTCCTGTTTTGGCGAGTTAGTCATACTCCTCCCGTGTGCTGGCGACGTCACAAGATGTATAGGCTGTCTGCCGCTCACGTCCACCAACACGCTGTTGGAGTACTACCTAACCCGCAGATTTAACAGTAAGTATAACTCAGAATCGGCATCCCTGGCGTTTCACTTGCGTTACAATAACGTTTCGGATTGATAGAATAACTGTATCACCTTTCCGCGGCCCAGCAAGCCACTCTAGGGATTTGCTTCTGCTTCTTGTGCCTCTTGTTCTTCCGCCTCTTGTTCTCCCGTTTCCTTCGCTTCCTCCGCTTTCTCTATTTTCGGCTTACGCTCCCTACGCGGGCGATATGGTACGTTCAACCCCAGGAATACCAGCCAGCCGGTCAG
>JAUWOI010000126.1 GCA_030612185.1 Anaerolineae bacterium | reverse complement strand
CCATCAAACGGCCGATTTGTTAAGCAGTTACCAACTATGTATCTGCGTGATTCAAATGACGCACTTTGCTTCCCTACGGAGACAAAAAATCATTTATGTGCACCTCTTGTTATGCGGTTTTCAGTGCAGTTTCCAGCAGTTCGAAGGCAGGCTCCAGGCCCTCAATGCCTGCTGCGCGGATCAACTCCAGGTCGCGGAGTGCGTCTTGGACGATGCCGGGGGCAGAGGTGATTCCCAATGCGCGGCGGTATTCGTTAAGTGATGGGGCAAGGAGAGCGGCTCGTTGGTTCGTGTCAGCCCAACAGGGGTCGCAGACGGCGGTTCCCACCAGCGCCGCTGCCAACGCATAACGCGCCTTGTACAGACCCGCCGTTTTGTCTAGCATAGCCCGGCAACGAGCGGCCGCATCCACAAAAGTCGCTGAGGCAGCCTGGTCGCCTTGACACAAAAGCACAATCCCTAGCAGCAGCACTGCCTGGTAGCTGGTCTCCGCTACACCCAGATCAAGGGCTGCAACGCAGCGTTGTTGGGCTTTGGTAAGTTCTCCGATGGCTATCAGGGCCTTGCCCAGCCCCAGCAGTTGATAGCTTTCCCCGAGGCGATAGCTGATCTTATAGCAGATTCTCAGGGCCTGTTCATACAGCTTGATGGCCCGCTCGAACTGCCTCATCTGGGTACAGTGAAAGTTGCCAAGGCTGTTCAGCCAGATAACCTCATGTCGGAAGTCATCTATCTCGCGGGCGGATGCCAGGGCCTGCTTGAGGAATTCGATGGCTTGCCCGAACTGCCCAAGAGCGTAGTAGGCACGTCCCATGTGTCCAAGCCCACTCCCTTCCCTCGGGCGGTCGCCGATCTCGCTGGCGATCACCAGGGCTTCCTCGTAGAGCTTGATGGCCCGCTTGAACTGCCCTGTAAGCTGACAGGAAGAGCCCAGAACCCCTAGCCAGACTCCTTCCCTCCAGCGATAACTAGTCTCACGGGCAATAGTCAAGGCCTTCTCAAGTAGTTCGATGGCTCGCTTGACTTGCCCTAAAGCATAGTAGGCGACTCCTAGGTCGCCAAGCCAGACACCTTCCCTTCGGCGGTCGCCCGTCTCACAGGCAATGACCAGAGCTTCTTCCAGGAGCTTGATGGCTTGCTCAAATTGCCCTGAATTGCGATAAGTAGTGCCCAAGTGACCTAGCCAAGCTCCTACTTCTTGATGGTTACCGATTTCACGCGCAATGACCACAGCCTTTTCGAGAAATTCGATGGCCTGCACCGATTGTCCCAGCGCGTGGTATGCAAGGCCCAGATGACCTACGTTTGTTGCCTGGAAAACTGGATCTGTTAGGCGTTTCAGGAGCCCTTTCCTCAATTCAACTAGTCGGGCACAGTGGCCCCACAAGTACAGGCAGTTGAAGTGGATCGGTTCCAAGACCTGATAGGCACCATCATAGTCCTCACTACGAACGCGGTGCTCGAACTCGGCCAGTTGCGGTTCCAGATCATCAATGGTTTGCCACTCACTTTCTGGCTTGCGGATGCTGGCGTAGAAATCGGCGGCCCGCAGTTCCAGGTTTCGCCGGTTGTACGAGTCTGATTCTGTGTCGGATACATCAGGTATTTGGCGGTAAGCATAATCGCGGTCGAGAGGATGGAGGCTGTATCTACCCGTAACGCGGTTGACGCTCACAAAGTAGCCCCTGACCAGGCGATGCAGCCTGGCGCGGACGTCCAGGCCAGGCCACCAGGGATGCAGCAGGTAGGCTACGGACGTCTCTTCCACAGGCCGGTCAAAGACGGCCAGCGCCTCGATCACGCGTCGCTCGGCCTCTGCCAGGCGTCTGTAGCCGGCGGCGACCAGTTGCTCGACCACCTGCTCCCCGAAGATGTTCTCGTCGGCCAGCAAGCGGGACAGGCTGGCCGTGGGGTCCTCGTGCAGGATACCGGCCAGGATCTCCAGGGCACGGGGGATACCTCGTGTGAGCCGGGCGGCACGCCGCAGATCCTCTTCCGGCGCATCGCGCAGGCCGAGCGCTCCTTGGGGATCCAGGTCGCGCAACAGGGCCACGGCTTCGTCTTCGGGCAATCCCTCACGCAGCGGGATGGCACGCGTGGTGTGCAGTGCTGCGGCAGTGATCCTGACCTGCTCCCGCGAGGTGACGATCAACCGCACGCCACCGGGCTGGGTCAGGCAGCATTCGATGAAGAGGCACAGCCCCTCCTCAATGTCGCCATCCTCTGCCATCACGCTTTCCAGGTTGTCCAGCAGAATGAGGTACAGGCCATCCCGCATCGCCTCCAGGAGGTATTCGATCTTGGCGGTCAGCGGCATATCCCTATCAGCCCAGCGGGCGTCCAGCTTGCTGGCAGCCGGTTCGCCCAGCATCCGCCCCACGTCGGCGTAAATGCGCTCCAGACCGAGACCGGTGCTGCGCGCACTGAGGTATAGGATGCCGTCTATGGGAAGCTCTTTCTCCTCGCCCTTCTCACCAAGGGCCGGCAACACGCCCTGTTCCAGGTCGCCCAGGACGCGGCTGACGAGGGCCGTCTTGCCCATCCCGCCCCGTCCCACCACGCTGACCAGACGCACGCTACTGTCGGTCAGATGGTCGCAGAGGGCCTGCACCTCGCGGACCCGATCTTTGAAGGTGTGGGTCACGTCTAACGGGCGCAGGTTGACCACACGCTGACGCTCGCGCATCTCGCGGCGAGCCTCGTCGGCTTGATAGCGCCTGGCCCGCAATTGGTCCATCTGCGCGTCTAGGTAGATCTGGGCCAAGTTGGGCCAAACCGCCACCAACCGGTCGGTAGGAATAATAAAGGCCACTCGAACGCCTGGTTGTCTATCGGCCGCCACGGTCATCCCGACGACGCCGTCCAGTGTTTCATCCCAGACTGGCCCGCCGCTGAAGCCCGGCGCGACAAAGTAGCCCGTCTGTTTGACGTCCTCGATCTGCAGCCACCCCGTGGCCTCGCGGCCGAGCATACGGCCTGACGCCCACACGCCGTTGTCGAAGCCGGCCGGGAACCCAAAAGCGCGGAAGGGATGTCCCCACGGCTCCTCGGCCTTGACCAGGCGGACGGGAGAGGCCCCGGCAGGCGGGGCATCCATCAACTCCAGGCCCGCGACGTCGCCGCTGCCGTCGGGAAGGGCTGGCTGCCAGCATACGACCCGTGCGGTCAGGCGTTGTTCGGGCGCGACCAGGGGAAAGTCCAGTAGAAACCGGGTTTTTTCCGAAAAACCTGGTTTCTGAACCTCTGGCGCATCATTCGGCAGGCCCAGCGCCCCGGCAACCACGTGGGCGCAGGTGAGCACCCGCCTGTCGCCAACCAGGAACCCCGCACCTATAGTCCGGCCGTTCGCTGCACGAATCCGAACGATGGAGGACTCAAGTTGTGTAGTCATATCCCATCAGTCCATAGCATCGGTAGTTTTGCACTTCTTACGTGGGGCATACTGTCAACGGATTTTTGGAACGAATTGAACGGATAATCACCCATCTGGCAAGATTTCTTCCGCCCGAGCCGGGCCTAAATCTGTTCAATCCGATCCCTGAATCCGTTGACAGTTCTCCGCCGGAATAACATTCAGAACGCTGGACCGCTTTTGTTCATTGGTCATTGTTCATTGTTCATTGGTCATTCTTTATTGCTCCACTTGAGCGTCACTTCGTAGTTGGCTTCAGCGCCCACTTTGCCTACGGCGAAGTTACCTGCTTCACCGACTGCCTTGACGCCAAAGGTCACCTCGATTTCATCGGCCAGAAGGTCATCCAGTTGCCGGCGCAAGGCGGCCGCCCATGGTTTGATCCCCGCGAGAGCGGCCTCGAACTTCTGGCCGGCCTTCTTGATCACGTTTCCTTCCTTGTCACGGCTGGCTCTGACCACTCCGCTTTCCGGCTCGCTGCTTTCGATCAGTACTGTGGTGCCGTCTTCCAGTTCATACTCGATATAGGTCGCCATAATGTCACCTCCCAGATTGACTCTATCCTTCCGCCAGGGCGCGCCTCAAATCCACATCCAACGTCTCCAAGTCCACCAACTGCGCCCCTGCTGCCTCGGCTTCGGCTTGAGCGGCATCAGTGAATCCGGCGCGGGCGAAGAAGACATAGTGCACCTGCCAATCGTCCTCCGGCACCACTTGGGGCGACTTCTCCACCAGTTCCCGGATCACGGAACGCCCAACCGCATCCACTCCCCACTTGCTCTCGCCTAGCAGGATGGCTTTCTCCCGCCAGTTGAGTGCTACCACGTCCACTTGCGCATCCTTCGACCAATGGCTGCCTACGATCTCCGGCGAGAAGGGCAACTGCCCCGCGCGGGCCTGAACCAGTGTCCACTCGCGGCACAAGTCCTCAAAGGCGGTCAGCCCTACGAAGGCGCGGAGTTGTTCGCCGATACGCTGCCACAGAACATCGGTCAGCCCCAACTCGATCAACTCCAGGTTTGGTTCGATGAAGCGAAAGTAGAACCGCAGGTATGGATCGCGCAGGTAGTAGCGGCTGCGAGTGGTTGCCCGTCGCCGGTCCGGTGGAACCGTGGCCGGGACGCGCCGCTCGATCAGCCCTAGTTCGCACAGCCGCTTGAGATAAGGGGCCAGGTTGGGAGAGGCAATGCCGGTAGTCTTGGCCATCTCGGCGGGTGTACGCGCGCCAGTAGCCACAGCCCGCAGTGTGGCCTCGTAGTTGCGTGTCTCGCGCACCAGGTCGCTGATCAGCAATTCCGGCTCGCTGCGGAACATTCCCGTGCGCCGGAAGAGGTGGCGGCGGACATTGACGCTCAGGCTCTGGCCTGGATCAAACTGCTCCAGATAAGCGGGGACGCCGCCCAACACAGCGTAGGTGGCGACCCGTTCGGCAGCGACGTAGCGGGGAAAGAAATCGGCCAGCGCCGCGTAAGGTAACGGGTCTACCGCCAGTCGCGCCGTGAAGCGCCCAAATAGCGGAGCCTGGTAGCGCATCAGGTCCACCATAATCCCGATGTGCGATCCGGCCAACAGCAACGTGATCGGCTTTCCCTTCAACTGATGATCCCAGAGCACCTGCGTGTGTGAGGGCAAAGAAGGGTCAGACTCGACAGCGTATGAGAACTCATCAAAGATCAGAGTCAAGGGCTGCTGGCCGATCATACGCATCATCTGCGCGAACAACGACTCCCAGGAGTCAAAGCGCGGGGGTGACGGTTCCTCGGCCTCCGGGTAGGCCCAGCGCCACAAGGCCCGTGCAAAGCTCTGCCGGGTGGCATCGGCCGTCTCGCGCCGCGCCACCCAGTAGAGGTACGGCCGCTGGGTCTGCTGGGCCCAGTGGAGGAGCAGCGTAGTCTTGCCTACCCGCCGCCGCCCGTAGACCACGACAAACTGCGCGCCCTGCGCTGCCAACAGTTCATCTAACTCTCGCAACTCCCACTGCCGATCTACAAAACGAGTCATAGCGTATCCTCTTTGCAAGTCTCTATGAAAAGATTCTAAGTATCACCTCATATAGATTGTACGCCGAGGTGACAAAGATGACAAATAGGAACATCGGTCAGATCTAGATTCTACTCCCATCGCCACACATCTTGTGTCTGGCCCTTGAGGGCAGCGATGCTTTTTTCGACGTACTCGCGAGTCTGCTCAATCACCCACGCTTCCGCCGGCTCCGGGCCTGCGGCGTCGTGCAACCAGCCGGGGCCATAGCGTTCGCTGTATGCAGGTGGGAGTTCATCCGGGAAGGTCTGCCCCGACATCAGACCATAGGCCAACGTCCAGGCGCGCGGTACCACGTCCACGGCGTATCCCCCGCCGCCGAAAGCCAGCCAGCGCCCGATGGTATCGGCCAATGTCTTGAGTTCCTCGATCAAGGCGACGTAGCCCTGGGTCGTCAACATCAGCATAGCCAGTGGATCGCGGTAGTGGGTGTCCACGCCCACCTGGGTCACCAGCACATCGGGGGCGAACTGGCGGACCAGCGGCGGCACCACCTGGCGAAAGGCCCACAGGTACAGTTCGTCATCGGTATAGGGCAGGAAAGGTACGTTGATGCTATAGCCATATCCAGCGCCGGTCCCTATCTCCTCAGGGAAGCCAGTGCCGGGATAAAAACGGATGCCCGCCTGATGCAATGAGATGGTCAGCACCTGATCGGTGTCGTAGAAAGCGGCCTGGACCCCATCGCCGTGGTGTACATCAATGTCTACGTAGGCCACCCGCAGTCCCTGGCGCACAAACCAATGGATGGCAACCGCACAATCGTTGAAGACGCAAAAACCGGAGGCCAAAGCAGGCCGCGCATGGTGCATCCCCCCGGCAATGCTGAAGGCCACTTGCATCTGCCCTTCGGCGATCAGCCTGGCCCCCGCCAGGGCCACCCCCACCTTGAGGCCCTCAGTTTCGTACATACCGGGGAAGACGGGGGTCTCGTCGGGGCGGAAGTTGTAGCGCCTGGCCAGGTCACGCGCTTCGCCACGGCCCTTCGACCCTTCGGCTCCGCTCAGGCTGGCAGCGGCATCCACGTATTCTGCGGTGTGAAACAGGAGCAACTCCTCGCGGCTAGCCGGGTGCGGCGGCACCAGGTGTGAGTGAGGCGCGTCGAAGGCCCGATAAGCCATGAGTAGTTCATAAGTGCGCTTCAGCCGTTCCGGTTTCAACGGGTGCGTCCCGCCGAAGCCCTGCGACCACAATTCCTTTGTGCAGATGAAGGCGGCTTCCATCATCTTATCTCCCTATACCACTCTGACCTGATTGACTGACAAATCCTCTAGGACGCAGATTCACGCAGATTTTCGCAGATCATTTGCAGATAAAAACCAGAGAATCAGCGTCCATCTGCGTTGATCTGCGTCCCATTTCCGGCCAACCTTGAGGACACCAGAGTTTTGTCAATTAACCAGATGGATCGCCTCAAAGTACTGTGACATTCCGACCATCATCAGGTCGTTGTGGTCTGCGCCGGGGATCAGGGCCAACCGCTTTGCTCGCAGGACTTCAGGTCGGTCCAGAATGGGATGGTTCATCGCTGTCAGTTCAGCATCTCTCCCAGGAGATGCCGCAATTCAGACGGCACAGCGACCAGCAGTTCGCCATCTACCGTCGTTTCCACCAGCAGCCCGCGCAGCCGCAAGCGGCCCATGGCCGTCTCCGGCACGTGCCATTGCCAGTATGGAGAGTCCTCCAGGTCGTTTCCGTAGGTAGCGTCGAAATCCTGCCAGGGCATAGACCCGCCGCGCGCCAGTACCTGGCGCAGCGCAACCCGTTCGTCTTCGTTCAGATCGCCAACCACTCGCTCCAGATTGTCCGGGTCGCCGAGTTCGGCGGCGATCCGTTCGATCAACTCCGCCTTGCGCAGTGCCGACCATCCACCCCAACGCACGACCACGCGCGCCATTCCGGTGAGCACGTCCTTGGTGTAGATGGATAGTGCCTCGGCGAGCGCCGGCTCCGGCGTGGAGAGTTTGGCCTGTAGCCGGGCGCGTTTGGCCTGGTCACGCTTGCGCTGCTGCTCCATGAAGGACTCGAAGCCCGTCTCAATGCTGGTGATTCTTTCGAGGCGCTCCAGCAGGCTCTCGGCCGGCTCGTAGCCAGGCAATATTTGCAGCGCGGCCTGCAAGGTGCGGCGGGCCGCCTCGTATTCCTCCCGCTGCATCAGAATGCGGGCCTGGGTATAGGAGTAAAACGCCATCTCCTGCGGGCGAAAATGCGTCGCGCCGGCCAAAGGCTGCAACATGGCACCTGCCCCTTCGACGTCACCCTCGTCCAGGAGATACACGGCCAGGTTGCAGCGCGGAAACACGTAGGTCGGATCTATCTCCAGCGCCGCCTGGAACATCTTCCTGGCTTGCGCGTGCTCTCCGCGACGGGCATGGATCGTGCCGAGATTGTTGCACGCTTCTCTGGCGCGGGGTTCCAATTCCAACATGCGGCGGAACAGCCGCTCGGCCTTTTCATAGTCGTCCTGCTGGAAAGCGCTCAAACCTTGATCCAACAGTCTTGCCACGTCCGGCCTGTACTGCGTCTTGGGCTCGTCCGAAATCTCGTGCTGGCGCAGTTGCACCTCCCGCCACTCCCCTCCGCCCCACATGCGCAACGTTTCATCTTGTGCGATCTCGCCCGCCTGTATAAGACTGATGAGCGCCTGCATGCGCACCTCGTCTTCACCGGCCTGGCTCAACCCAAAGCGGCGCAGGGCAGCGTAAGCAGCCGGAGTGGCGACGGTCGCCAGAATCGCGACCCCAGCGTCGGGCTGGTTGTCTTCCCAGATCATTTTCTCTGCCATGAGAACGATTTGGGGGAAACGAGCGACGAAGCGCGCCACCTGGCTGCGAAATCTCCGGGGCGACGTCTCATCCTCGCGGCCGACCAGGTCAACGAACTCGCCTATCCTTGGCATAGGCATGAGTTCGGTGCTGTGGAAGTAGGGGAAACGCTCGGCCCAACCCGGCCCCGGTCGCCCGGCCTCCAGCGCCGCCAGCAACTCGCCTGCCCAGGGCAGGTCGTTCCGCAACGCCTTCAGATGGCGTCGCGCGGCGCGACGGCCGGTATTGGCTTCGGCGACGGCCAGGAATAGCCTTGTCTGCCAGGATAATCCAGGCACTCCCTGCCGCCCCCCTTGCGATTTAGCCAAGGGACGTAACAGGCGGTACACACTCTCGTCTTCGTCCATGATGGCGGCTGCTTCCGCCATCTTGCGGCGATCGCTATTCCTCTGTGGTATGATGTCCTTCAACCGAGCCCACAACACCCGCGCATCTGTCTCTTGTCCCGTCCAGGCCAGGAAACGGAGGGCATTGCTCAGCGCCTGAACGTTGTCCGGGGCTTGCAAGAGCACCTGGCGTGCGGTATCAATGGCCTTTTCCGGTTGACCATCGTAGAACAGCGCCAGGGAAAGGTTGTTGCGAGGCGGGGGCCAATCGGCCAGCAACTTGATGGCCCGCTGGCTGGCACCGATGCAGGCCGGAAAGTCGTTCTTATGCAGTGCGCGCTGACTGTCCTCCAGGTAACGGAGGCCTTTTTCGACTCGTGTCACTGGAAGATCAAGATTATGTGCGGTCTCCAGAATGTCTTTCTCCAGCGAAGCCACCACCTCGTGCACTTCGTCAATCATTGGGACGTCGGCCTGTCGCTCTAGCGCCTGGCGAAAAGCGCGCAGGGCATGCACGTTCAACTCGAGTTCCAGGTAGAGCGAGGCCAATGGCAGCCAATGGCTTAGATCCCGGTTCAATTCCAGCGCCCGTTCGTATCCTGCCAGCCCACCCCAGATGTCGCCAGCCTTGACGTGGGCGTAACCGACGTAGTAGTGCAGATCGGCCACACGCGGGTAGGATGCCAACAGTGGCTCCAGGAGAGCGATGGCTTCCTGGGTGCAGCCGCGGTCAATCAGGTTGTCAGCCTGTTTGAGGATCGCCTGCAACTTGTTCGTCCCCCGGCGATGTCGGCGCGACCTCTGCGCAGGCGGTGCGTGACGCTGTCTCTTACGTTTACGTTTACTCAAGGTTGACCTCCCAATGAGATGTGATTGTAGCAGATTAGGTCGGGCAACGCAAATCGGTTTTTGGAACCGCACCGCCGTAGAACAGGCGGTGCTAGGGCGTCACCAATGCTGTTCCAGCACCGGCTCTTACAGGCCGGTGCGGTCTATGTTGAACTCGCCCCCAAACTAAAATGCACCCTTTGCAGAATTGGCTCTTGACAACGCTCTCTTATTCCACTATACTATACTTAGAGGTTTGCTCTTGGACTTAGG
>JAUWOI010000492.1 GCA_030612185.1 Anaerolineae bacterium | reverse complement strand
CCTGGAGGCGCACGTGAAGTTGCGACCGCTGGACTTTGCGGCGGACGGGGTGTACCTGTGCGGGATGGCGCATAGCCCGCGTTTTCTGGATGAGGCGATAGCGCAGGCGCGTGGTGCGGCGGTGCGGGCGGTGAGGCTTCTAGCGAAGCAGGAGTTGGAGGCCACGCCAATCGTCGCCAGCGTCAAACCGAAGCGCTGCTCGGCGGGGGGCCTGTGCGTGGAGGTCTGCCCCTACGACGCGCGTGTGCTGGAGCCGGGGTGGCCCTATGCCGAGGTCATCGAGGTACTGTGCCAGGGGTGCGGGGCGTGCATCGTCGCCTGCCCGAACAAGGCCTGCCAGCAGAAGGGGTTCGAGGTGGGCCAGGTGTACGGGATGCTAGATGCGGTGGTACAGTGAACAATGATGCGATGAAGAAACCGGGTTCTTTCCGAAAAACCTGGTTTCTAATGGGCAAGCAGTGATGGTGTGTAGTGATTGGGCGTGATGAGTTAAGACAGGGGACTGCTGTCGCGTGAACTCAGTGGCTGGTGAGAGAACTGTGGGATGGCTGAAACCGAACTAAACGAGGAGACAGAGGTGAGTCAGAAGCCCGTGGGCGCTGCGTTGGTCATCGGCGGCGGCATTGCTGGCATTCAGGCGGCGCTCGACATCGCCGATGCGGGCTTCAAGGTCTACCTGGTCGAGCGTGAGCCTTCCGTCGGCGGGCGCATGGCGCAACTGGATAAGACCTTCCCTACCTTGGACTGCTCCTCGTGTATCCTGACTCCCAAGATGGTGGACGTGGGCCACCATCCGAACATCACGTTGCTGACCTATTCTGAGGTAGAGTGGGTAAAGCGCGAGGATGGGCGGTTCCGAGTACGGGTGCGCAAGAAGGCGCGCAGTGTGGACGAGGATAAGTGCACTGGTTGTGGTGTCTGCACTGAGCATTGCATTGTGCGCAACGCGCCATACATCGAAGAACTCATCAAAGAGCTCAGGGACGCGGAGGAGTAGCCAATGGGCCTGAGTACACCGGGTCTGGAACTGGGAATGGAAGCGATGACTATTGACGGTATCCTGGGCCGACATGAACGGGCTCCGTCGGCCATCATCGCCATCCTCCAGGACCTGCAGGAGGAGGTGAACTACCTGCCAGAGGGCGCGCTATGCTACGTAGCCAAGCAGTTGGACATTCCTGTGTCCAAAGTGTATAGTCTGGCTACGTTCTATCGGGCTTTCAGCCTGGAGCCACGGGGCAGGCACCTGATTCACGTCTGCACGGGCACCGCCTGTCACGTGCGCGGGGCGGTCAAAATACTGGACGCGCTGGAACGAGAGATAGGCATCCACGCTGGTGAGACTGATGAGCAGATGTTGTTCACGCTAGAGACGGTTAACTGTCTGGGGGCCTGCGCCCTGGGGCCGGTCGTGGTGATGGACGGTGAGTACCACGGGCAAATGACGGGGGTCAAAGCAGCGCGGCTGATCAAGAGACTCCGACAATCGGAACAGGAGCAGCCTGTGACCAACACTCCCACACATTGGGAGGCATCCAGGTGAAAGCGCTACGTAGCCCACAAGATCTGGAACGTCTACGGGCGACTTTGGTGGCTGCTCGGGATCCCGACAAGATGTGTATCACCATCTGCGCGGGCACCGGCTGCCTGGCCGGTGGCTGCAAGCAGGTGACGGCTGCTTTCCGCGAAGAAATCGAGCGGCAGGGATTGGCAGATGAAGTGGACATCCGTACTACAGGCTGTCATGGCTTCTGTGAACGGGGGCCGGTGGTGGTCATTCATCCCCAGGGCATCTTCTACGAGCGTGTGGGAGTCCAAGATGTGCCAGAAGTAGTGACGGAGACCATCGTCAAGGGCAACGTCGTAGACCGGCTATTGTATGTGCATCCACAGACGGGGGAAAAGATCATCTACGAACGTGACGTGCCCTTCTACCAACTCCAGACACGGGTCATCCTGGCGGATAACGGCTTCATTGACCCCACCAGCATTGAGGATTACATCGCCCGCGCCGGATACAGCGCATTGGCCAAGGCGCTGTATACCATGCAGCCAGAAGAGGTCATCGACGTTGTCAAGCGGTCGGGACTGCGAGGCCGCGGGGGCGCGGGTTTCCCCACCGGGCGCAAGTGGGAGGGCTGCCGCAAGGCGAAAGGCGAGCCGAAATACGTCATCTGCAACGCAGACGAGGGTGACCCAGGCGCGTACATGAACCGGAGCACATTGGAAGGCAATCCCCACTGTGTGTTGGAAGGGATGATCATCGGGGCCTATGCCATTGGTAGTCACGAGGGGTACGTCTATGTGCGCCACGAGTACCCCCTGGCGGTGGAGAACGTCGCGCTGGCACTGGAGGTGGCGCGAGCGCACGGCCTGCTGGGCAAAGACATTCTTGGTTCGGGCTTCGATTTCGACATCCGCATCACTCGTGGCGGTGGCGCTTTCGTCTGCGGGGAATCCAGTGCCCTCATGCGCTCGTTGGAAGGGGACGTAGGGGAGCCGGGAGCCAAGTACGTGCGCTCGGTGGAGTGCGGTCTGTGGGATAAGCCCAGCAATCTCAATAACGTGGGGACCTGGGCCAATGTGCCCCATATCATCAACAGGGGCTGGGAGTGGTACGCGAGCATCGGCACCGAGGGTAGCAAGGGCACCAAGATCTTCTCTCTGGTAGGCAATGTCAACAACACTGGTCTGGTAGAAGTGCCCATGGGCATCACCCTGCGGGAAATCGTTTTCGACATTGGCGGCGGCATTCCGGACGGCAAGAAGTTCAAAGCGGTGCAGACCGGCGGGCCGTCGGGCGGCTGCATTCCCGAGAGCCTGCTGGACCTGCCAGTGGACTTCGATGAGCTGACCAAGGTTGGCTCAATGATGGGCTCTGGCGGTCTGATCGTCATGGACGAGCACACCTGTATGGTGGACGTGGCTCGCTACTTCCTCAACTTCCTGCGCGAGGAATCCTGTGGCAAGTGCACCCCCTGCCGCGAGGGGATCGCGCGCAGCCTGGAGGTCCTCGACCGCATCTGTAATGGCGAGGGCAGACCAGACGACATAGCCTTGCTGGAGGAGTTGGGCGAACTACTGCAGGGGTTCACTCTGTGCCCTGGGCAGAACTGCGGCCAATCCTGTGCTCTCCACCATTCGCTATTTCCGCGACGAATATGAGGCCCACATCCGCGATCAAAGGTGTCCCGCGGGCGTGTGCAAGGCGCTGATCACGTACACCATTGACTCTGAGAAGTGTACCGGCTGTACCGCCTGCGCCCGCCAGTGTCCGCAGGAGGCGATTTCCGGGGAGAAGAAGGAGTCTCACGTGATAGACCAAACCCTCTGCATCCGATGCGGCGTTTGTCTGGATACCTGCAAATTCGGCGCCGTTCTGGTGCAGTAAGAAACCAGAGATAGAACATGATACGAGTTACGATTGACGGGCAACCTATTGAGGTCGAGGAGGAAACGACCATTCTGGAGGCGGCGCAACGGTTGGGGATAACCATTCCCACGCTCTGCCACCACCCCGCGCTGGAGTCTTACGGCGCGTGCCGTCTCTGCACGGTGGAGATTACATACAACGGTCGCTCTCAAC
>JAUWOI010000251.1 GCA_030612185.1 Anaerolineae bacterium | reverse complement strand
CACTGGGAGCCATCCAGCGCAAACTGGGGATGTTCCGCCGCTTCGGCTTCCTGCAAGAGCGAGCGCCGGAGGATGCCGTGAGGCAGATTCTGGACTACCTGGACCGGGGGATCAACGTCGTCCTGGAGTTCGGGCGGTACGGCAGCAGCCTGGAGGCCTATCTGCTGGTGGCCAACTACATCACCCGCCGCATCCACGCCCACTACGTCAGGCGCACGGAGGAGGCGTTGGGGGAGCGGGAGAAGGAGCCGCGCCCGCTGGTCATCACCATCGAGGAGGCGCACAAGTTCCTCGACCCCGCCGTCGCCCGGCACACTATCTTCGGCGCCATCGCCCGCGAGTTGCGCAAGTACAACGTCACGCTGCTGATCGTGGACCAGCGGCCCAGTGGGATTGACCCGGAGGTGATGAGCCAGATCGGCACCCGCGTCACCTGCCTCCTGGACGACGAGGCGGACATCCGTGCGGTCTTTTCCGGCATCAGTGGGGCGGGCGCACTGCGGGAGGTGCTGGCGCGGCTGGATACCCGCCAGCAGGCGCTCATCATGGGTCACGCCGTGCCGATGCCGGTGGTCGTGCGCACCCGCACCTACGGCACCCCGGAGTTCTACGCCGCGATGGGGGTCCGAGAGACGGAAGACCCGGAGGCGGTGCTGGCGCGGGGGCGGGCGGTGTTGCGGGGGGAGGAGAACGGGGAGGGGATTTAGCGCAAAGGCCGCTGCCTATAATTGTCGCTATTCGCATTTTAGGCGAAAAGTGATAATATCCCGTTGGCTTATTCCCATTTGTGCAAACAGTCGCCTAATTTCCATGTAGAGATGTCAGCAATGGACTCAGGAGTCTGACTCAAAGGAGCCCCATCTGTGTCCCAACGCCAGCCTTTTGACATAGAAGCCTACGTTCAGCGTTCCCAACATGGCCCTTGTTTCATCTGCGAGATGGTCGCGAGGAATCCCAATTATCGCCATCACATCATCTACGAGGACGACAGGGCGATTGTCTTCCTCAACAAGTATCCCACGCTCTACGGTTACACAGTGGTCGCGCCACGGGAACATCGGGAGCACGTGACGGGTGACTTCACGCTCGACGAATACCTTGCTCTTCAACGACTCATTTATCGCGTGGCCGAGGCAGTGCGCCAGGTCGTCCCCACCGAGCGGGTTTACATCCTCTCCCTCGGCAGTCAGCAGGGGAATCAGCACGTCCACTGGCACATTGCGCCTCTGCCGCCCGGTGTGCCTTACGAGGAACAGCAACTGGAGGCCCTGAGATTTGAGATGGGGATTCTGAAACTGTCGAATAAGGAGATGGCTTCCCTTGCCCGGCAGATTCGCGAGGCAATGGAAAGGTTAAACAGCGCGTAGAGACCGTGCGCGGAAAGGCAACAATTAGCAGGCCAGCGCGGCGCTGTATGGCGATGAATAATGAGGGGAAGGAATAGGCTAGGCGGGGATACGTTCGGATGTCAGGGGGACACCATCCGCCACAATCGCACGGTACAAGGGGAGGCGAATCCGCCGTGTCTCAGCCCAGCGAGCCTGACCAAACACCCGTGGTGAGAGCACCACGTTGTAACCCAACGAGACATCGGACGCGACGCGCCACAGTTCAGAGCGGAATTCGTTATTCTCGGTGTCTACCAATACTAACAAGTCAATATCTGATTCGATGTCAGCGTCCCCCCGGACTTTGGAGCCAAAAAGGATCACGTCGAGAACGCGGTCGGGAAAACGACTGCGGATACGGGCGATGTACTCCGTGACAGCCGCCCGCTCGTTGGATGTCAGGTGAGATAAGGAGCGCTCTTTCACAGGTAGCCTTCTGTGGTCAAATAGATCTCGCAGTGTTCGACGAAACGCTTAGCATTTTCAACAACGGTATGGGCCTGGGCTTTATCCGCCCTTCCCAACATCTCATAGTCAGTGACATTTCGTAATTCAAAGGCCTCTCCATAATCATGGCTGTCCTGGACCGGGAAGGTGCCCGGTTTGACAAAATACTCCCGAAAGGCAGCCAGCACACCGGAGTGTTTGCTCCGAGTGAGATCTAGTGTCAGGAGCAGGGCTGTGGCAGTGTAGAAGAAAGCGTAGTACGCCCGATTGACAGCAACGCCGTAGAAGTCACCGTCGAGGTTGTACTACGCGCTTCGCAGTGCATCCCGGGCACCGTCGAGATAGACAAGAACTGCTTCCCAGTTGATCAGATCTGGTTCGTCCATAACTGTGCATAGTATAGTACATCCAGGGCGAAAAGGCAACCATGAATAGAATCCGTCTCCTGCACTTCGCCGACCTCCACGTCGGCATGGAAAACTACGGCCGGCTGGACCCGGCCACCGGCGTCAACGGACGGGTATTGGACTTCCTGCGCCGCTTCGACGAACTGATTGACTACGGCCTGGGGCGTGAGGTGGATCTGGTGATCTTTGCCGGGGATGCCTATAAGCGCCGCAACCCCAGCCCCACCTACCAGCGCGCCTTCGCCCGCCGTGTCAAGCGGCTGGCCGACGCCGGGGTGCCGGTCGTCCTTCTGGTGGGCAACCACGACCTGCCTACAATGGTTCAGCGAGCCTCCAGCGTGGACATCTTCCGCACGCTCGACGTGCCCAACGTCGTTGTGGGGCGGGTCGAGGATATACACCACATTGAGACCCGCCGTGGTCCGGTGCAGGTTGCCACCGTCCCCTACCCGGTCCGCCAACGGCTCCTGGCCCACGATGAATACAGGGGCTTATCCGTTGAGCAGTTAGACCAGACACTAAGAGACATCGTCACCGACAACATCCACGCGCTGGCGGCCAAACTGACCCCAGACGTCCCAGCGGTGCTGGCGGCTCACCTGACCGTCTCCGGCGCGACCTTCGGCTCCGAACGAAGCGTGATGATCGGGCGAGACGCGGTCATCCTCAAGTCGGCGCTGGCTGACCCGGCCTGGGACTACGTCGCGCTCGGTCATGTTCACAAGCACCAAAGCCTCAACGATGGTGGCTATCCGCCGGTGGTCTACGCTGGCAGCCTGGAGCGGATTGACTTCGGCGAGGAGGGGCAGCCGAAGGGGTTCTGCTGGGTGGAACTGGCGCGGGGGGAGACGACGTGGGAGTTCGTCGAGGTGGACGCCCGCCCCTTCGTCACTGTGCGCGCTGACGTGCGACATGCTCTCAACCCGCTGATGGCGCTGCAGCAGGCGGTCGCCGCCCACGACCTGCAGGGCGCTGTGGTGCGACTGATCCTGCATCTGCGGGCCGACCAGGAGCCTCTGGTGCGCGACCGGGACGTGCGCGGGCTGCTGTCCGATGCTTACTTTGTTGGCGGCATCAACCGTAAGGTCGAGCGGGAGGCGCGGGTGCGGCTGGGGAGCCTGGCCCCGGAGGAGATGACCGACCGCGAACTACTGGCGAAGTACCTGGAGACGAAGAACACGGATCCAGAGCGGGCCGAGGTGCTGCTGAAACACGCTGAGGCCATCTTCGCCGGAGATGACGATTGACAGTGCGGTTACCTGAAGAGTGGCCCTGCCGAGCAGCCAGCGCAGGAGGCACGTTGATGTCAGAAGATCACCATCCTAAGAAATCCAAACTCACACCGCTCCAGCGGTTCCTCAGCAGCCGCCTGATCACCGGCGCGGGGATGTTCCTCAGCAAATGCGTGCCCCCCTTCATCGGGTACTCCGTGGCGGGCCTCATCGCCGGACTGATCAATTGGCTCAAACCAGACGTCTACCAGATCGTGTATGCCAATCTGCGCCAGGTAGTGGGCCCGAAGGTGGACGAGGAGACGCTGCACCGGCTGGTGCGCCAGGTCTTCCACAATAACGCGCGCAACGACTACGACCTCTGGCATTTGGTAGGCCGGGAACCGGAGACGATACGTGCAGCCATCCACATTCCCCCCGACACCCGTGCACACCTCGAACAGGCGCTGCAGCGCGGCAAGGGGGTGATCATCGTCGGGACCCATACCGGCAATTTCGACCTGGGTATCCTGGCGCTGGCTGCTCACGGGCTGGAGATCCAGGTATTGGGGCTGGCGGCCCCGCCGGCCGGAGGCTTCGACCTGATGGACCGCATGCGCGCGAGCGCCGGTGTGCATCTGACGTCCATCAGTGTCCCGGCATTGCGGGAGGCCATCAAGCGCCTGCGCACCGGGGGGGTTGTGCTGACCGGCGTGGATCGGCCCGTAGATGATATGGAGCAATTGGTTGAGCCCTCCCCCATCCCAGGGGGGAGCCGGAGGGGGGTCGAGTTCTTCGGCCGCCTGGCCCCGCTGCCGACAGGTCACGTCCGGCTGGCACTCAAGACCGATGCGATCATCGTCGTAGCCAGCCCCCGGTGCGACCCACAGAAGGGCAACGTGATGCGCCTCTCTCCGCCGCTGGAGATGGTCCGCACCGGCGACCGGGACGAGGACTTGCTGGTCAACCTGCGGCGTGTGACCGGTTGGCTGGAGGAGTTCATCCGCGCCCGGCCGGAGCAGTGGGCGATGTTCGTTCCGGTGTGGCCGGAGCAACACCCATAGAATAAAGGAGAGTTTGATGAAAAAAGTGCTCAGCATCAGCGTGGGTTCTGCGACCCGCGATCACACCACCGAGGCCGAGTTCCTGGGGGAACACTTCTGGATCAGTCGTCAGGGCACCAATGGTGACTTCGAGAAGGCCATCCAGATGTACCGGGAGTACGATGGCAAAGTGGACGCTTTCGGTGTAGGGGGCACCGAGTTCTATCAACTCGTCGCCGGCCGTCGCTATTACTGGCGCGACGCCCGGCGCATCCGTCAGGCGATCAAAATCTCCAAAGTCGGCGATGGCAACGGCCTCAAGCACCTCCTGGCCCCCTACGCGCTGCGGGCGTTGGAGGAGCACGGCATCGAACTCGAGGGTAAGCGGGTGCTTCAGACGACGGCTGTGGACCGCTACGGCATGGCGAAGGCACTGGTGGATGCTGGCTGCAACGTCACCTTCGGCGATCTTATATTCACGCTCGGCCTGCCTATCCCCATTCGCAGCCTGCGCACCGTTCACATGCTGGCTGCATTGCTCCTGCCACTGCTTACTCAGTTACCATTCTCGTTGTTCTACGCACAGGGAGATCAACAGGAGAAGCAGCCCTCGACCAAATATACTCACTACTACGAGCAGGCCGACATCATCACGGGTGACTTCATCCAGGTCTGGTCCAACCTGCCCGACGACCTGAGCGGTAAGGTCATTGTCACCAACACGACCACAGCCCGAAACGTCGAGGAACTCCAGAAGCGCAACCTGCACATCCTGGTGACGACCACGCCCCGCCTGGCGGGTCGCTCCTTCGGCACCAACGTGATGGAAGCCCTGTGTCGCGTCCTCATCCCCAAGCCTGACGACCAGATCACCTCCGAGGACTTCATTGACCTCATTGAGCGCATCCCGCTCATACCGCAAGTACATGTATTAGACTGATCCATGACGCAGCGGCCCGGCCCATCCGATGGCCTGGGCTGCTTTTTTCGTGACCTCTGTCATCCGCCAGGGGGAGGGCTGTCACTTGTCCCCTCGCCATTCCTGCGGTACACTGAAGGCAGTGATCAATATCTTGAGGGATGAAATCGAGGGGTGAAATCAAGGAGTGAACCAATGAAACGTCTGCTTTCGGGCAATGAGGCCATCGCGCTGGGCGCGTGGGAGGCTGGCGTCAGATACGCTGCCGCCTATCCAGGCACCCCCAGCACAGAGATCCTGCCCGCGCTGGCCCAGTACGCTGGCGTGCGGGCCGAGTGGGCCGCTAACGAGAAAGTCGCGCTGGATGCCGCCGTCGGGGCCTCCTTCGCCGGGGCGCGCGCGCTGGCGGTGATGAAGCACGTCGGCGTCAACGTCGCTTCCGACAGTCTGATGACCCTCTCCTATACCGGCGTGGGAGGGGGGCTGGTGCTGGTCAGCGCCGACGACCCCGGCGCATTCAGTTCCCAGAACGAGCAGGACAACCGCCACTACGCCCGCTTCGGCAAGTTCCCCTGCCTGGAGCCAGCCGATAGCCAGGAGGCGAAGGACTTCACCCGCTTCGCCTTCGAACTGAGCGAGCGGTTCGACACGCCGGTGATGCTGCGCTCCACCACTCGTCTCTCCCACTCCAAGGGCGCGGTCGAGGTGGAGATGCCTGCCGGGCCACGCGAACCCGGCCCTCTGCCCCACTTTGAGCACGATCCGCGTAAATACGTGATGATCCCCGCCCACGCCCGCCTCCGCCACCCGGAGGTCGAAGCCCGTCTGCACGCACTGGCCGAGTACGCCGAAGCCTGCCCGCTCAACCAGGTCGAGTGGGGAGACAAGCGCGTCGGCGTCATCAGCAACGGGGTGGCCTACCAATACGCCCGCGAGATCTTCGCCGGCTTCTCGTTCCTCAAACTGGGGATGACCTATCCGCTGCCGGCGGGGATGATCCGCGACTTCGCCGCCGGGGTCAAGACGCTGATCGTCGTCGAGGAACTGGACCCCTTTATCGAGGAACACGTCCGCGCGCTAGGGTTGGAGGTCATCGGCAAGGAATTCTTCCCCTCGACCGGCGAACTCACGCTCGCCCGCGTCCGCGACGGCGCCATCAAGGCTGGCCTCCCCATCCAACCAACTAACCAACCAACCAACCAACCAAC
>JAUWOI010000384.1 GCA_030612185.1 Anaerolineae bacterium | reverse complement strand
TGGTCTGCCAGCAGTCAGGTGACCAGAACGCATGGCAGGCATGTCGCCCAAACGTGCGGGATAGCTATTCATAGGCAATCATGGTTGTCGTCAAACCCGTGGCAAAACGAACTCAACCGCTTAGTTCGCCAACAGTATCTTACGAAGGGTGCTTCAGTTCAGGCGGATGCGGTAGCGGTATCAGCCGCTATGACTGTAGTGCCTATCCGTTAGGAGTGTGCGAAGTCGCAAACGTCATCAAATACGAACACCTCCCTGGTGCGTACACCTACGCTGTGGGGGATGGCACGGCAGCCTACACCAGGAAGATAGACTATTTTGAGCGGGAGTTCCTCTACCTCAGGCCAGACATCGTCGTCGTCTTCGACCGGGTGCAAAGCGTTGATCCAAACTTCAGGAAAGTCTGGACCATCCACACCGTGCCACTGCCTTCAGGAAGCACCACTCCAACAGCGACAGACCACGGGATGCGACAATACGAGGATGAGGCCCACGTCATCATCGAACACCCCGAGACCATTACCTATCTCGACATCCTCCTCCCACGCCAAAACACGGTAACGATCAGGGGCGGCGATACGATCCTCGCCTCAGGGCAACCCTTGCGACCAGGACAGCCGCTCGCTTCAGAGCACATCCTAGAATCGGACATCCCGCGCTGGCTTGAGATTTTTGCCGTCGGGAGCGACGTCGAGGGGACGGCTACCATTCAAGGAGACGCCGAAGAGGGCAATGGAGTCACAGAGGACATCACTTTTGACGGCACTGTCCGAACCTACGTCACCTCGAGCCCGACCTCGATGACCAGCACCACTCTCCAGGACACGACCCAGCGCTGGGTCGTGGACGAATGGGCAGGTTACGTCCTGCGGTTGCGGGGCGGTTCGTCAGGCGACGTGCTCATAACAGGAAATGACGAGAACACGCTGTTCATTTCGGGCGGATATGACCCCAGCGGCGTGTGGGGCTACTACATCATCAGGCCAATGGCAAACTCGTATCTGCACTGGCAAAGAATCGAGAGTATTACGACGACAGATATGGACGTGGACAACTTAACCATCTCAAGCCCCCACTATTTCGACGCGCAGAACGCAGCCGGGGAATTACACTCCTTCTCCCCGCACACTGACAGGAGAGATGACAATTACGAGACGCGGGAAGATATCGGCCAGTGGACAGTGGAGGTCGAAGCAACAGAGCCTCAATTGCTCGACAACTTCCTGCACGTCTTCCACCTCACCGACCCAGGCAACCAGAAAGTCACAACGCAGCTCGTAGAGGGGGCAGGCGTGAGTGGAGCGCTCATCGCTGATTGGTTCGTGCTCTTCTCCAATGCGCCGGATGACATAGCCTCTGCCACGGTTACCCTACCGCATACCAACGTTACAGCGTTGTTACTGGACCTGATACCAGAGACAGACTACTATTATGAGGTCAGCGGGCAGACGTTCAGCATCAGCACCGATAACAACGGGGGAATACGCGTGCGATCCAGTGGCCAGGGGACAGTGATGCTCGATGGCTTTTCTGAGTTGCTATTGCGTGGCGCTCCGCAAGATCGAGCCATTCACCTGACCTGGCAGGTCGGCACCACGCTCCCTCCCACCAGTACATGGCAGATTGCCTACGACGGGCTGACCGGTGACCAGCCCTCCCCCATCACCGGCATCATCAGCCCCACCCGCACCTACATCCTGACCGGGCTGGCCAACTACACCTGGTACACCGTTACTCTCAACGCGATGAGCGGCAGCGTTTCTTTCCTGGCCGACACGGTGACGGCAATGCCCACCGACATTTTCGTGTACCTGCCCATCGTGCTGAAGGGACCTTGATAGCCTAGGGAGAGCGACCTATGTGGAAAAACACTTTTCGTGAGCACACTCTTTAAATCTTGGTTCGTAGACTTTGACCCCGTCCGCGACCCCGGCCCTTGTCCTGAAGCCTGTCCTGCCTGCCCCGCCTGCCCCGAGCGCAGTCGAGGGGAGCGTAGTCGGGGAGAGCCTGTCGAAGGACTTGTCGCAAGAATGCGTCGCCCCCGGTGCAGTGGTGACACTCCCCCTCCTCGATGCCCCGCCCCCGTCGCCACCCCTCCCGCTTTCTTGCCCCCCCTCCCCACCTATGCTACAATACTAAAAGCCCCGCGGCTCTGAACCAGCCCGAGGCTACGGCCAGGACGGTGTGGGCCGCCCAGGTAAGCGTATTTTAATACAGGCCCGCCCGCCGTCAAGCATTTCGTGATTGCCCAATGGCGCGGCGGGCTTTTCCTTTCAAACAGGAGCAACCAACTATGCCCCAAACAACCATCGTCATACAACTCACCGAGGCCATCGTCAAAACCACCCTCGTCGAATCCATCCGCAACGGTATCGTAGACTTTCTCACCGACCAGACCAAAGGCCTGGTCAGCAAAGAAATCTCCAACCGCATCGCCAAACTCCGCTCCGACGCTAAACTCCGCACCCAAATCCATCAAGCCCTTGAGCGCGCCACCGACCGCTGGGCCACCGACCACTCCGACCGCGACCTCGTCGCCGCCGTCGCCCAGAGCACCACCTTTACCGACCTCCCCTCCGTCCAGGAGGCCATCCGCACCGTCGCCCAACGTCCCTTTGATCCCATCGCCGCCGAGACCCTGCGCGGCAAATTCGACGACGTTCTGCCCCAGCGCTTTGAACCGGCCCGCGTCGAACGCGGCATAGCCGCCCTGCTCGAATTCCTGCGCGAAGAATTCGCCGGAGTATCCGCCCTCCAGCAGGCTCAACAGGTCGCCGCCGCTATCCAGAGCGCCCGCGCCACAGAGCAAATCGTCACCCTGCTGGAACAAATGCTCTCCGGCCCCACCCCCACCCAGGAAACCCTTACGAACTATCTCACCTGGGTCATAGACCAACACCGCTACCTCGACCCCCGTGGCGTCAGACAGACCGTGCGCCAGGTACAGGTACTCTTGCAAGACGTCTACGTCTCCCTCACCGCCGAGGCCGACCCCGACCTCAGCGCCGCCGCCCGCCACCTCTACGAACACGAACTGGAGCGGATGCTGGCCCGCGACGACCTCCAACCCGAGGAAAGCGAAGACCTGCGCGAAAATCTGCTGGCCCGCTATGCCCAGGCCGAGCAGACCCGTCCCAGACCAGAACCTGTTGACCTATCCGACCTGGTGAGCCAGCACGCCAAACTCGTCATCCTCGGCGACCCGGGCGCGGGCAAGACCACCCTCCTGCGCTACCTCGCGCTCCTCCACGCCCAGGCTTTGCGCAAGGGCGAGGCCGAGATCGAGACCCTCGGTTCCCCTCGGATCTCCCTCTTCCTCCGCATCGCCGAATACGCCGAGCACGGCAACGGCCGCGCCCTGCTCGATTTCCTCCCCACCAGCATCCGCGGCCAGGACGACAGCGACGAAACCCTCGCCCTCCTCATCCGGGAAAAACTCGCCCAGGGAACCTGCCTCGTCCTGCTCGACGGCCTGGACGAGATCATCGAACCCGGCCAGCGGGTCGAGATCGCCGCCCAGATAGACGCCCTCATCCGCACCCACGAGCGCGCCGGAAACCGCTTTGTCGTCACCTCGCGCGTCGCCGGGTATCGCAGCGCCCCCCTCTCCGGCGACATTGCCCACTACCACGTCCGCGACATGACCACCGACCAGATCCGCGCCTTTCTCGAGCAATGGTGCCACGCCGTCGAACGTTTCCAGACCCCCGACCTCTCTCCCCAGGCCCAGGCCGCAAAAGCGCGGGCCGAGATCGAGTCCATCACCCAGGCCATCGAGGACAACCCCGGCGTGCGCGCGCTCGCCACCAACCCGCTCCTGCTGCGCACCCTGGCCCTGATCCACCGCACCGGCGCGCGCCTCCCGCAGCGGCGCATCGAACTCTACCGCCTGGCCGCCGACACCCTCATCCGCGACTGGCAGCTCGCCCGAGGCATATCCGAGGCCGCGCTGGTCAAAGAGGCCGAGGCCACCCGCCTGCTGGCCGAACTCGCCGCCTGGCTCCACCAGGAGAAACCCGCCGGAATCGCTGCCCACGGCGAGGTACGGGCCAAACTGGCCGAGGTGAAAGGACGCCTGCTGGGCCAGGATCCCGACCACCCCGACGTGCTGGATGCCGTGGGCGAATTTTTGCGCCGCATCCGCCAGCACACCGGCCTCTTTGTCGAACGCGCCCCCCGCCGCTATGGTTTTATGCACCTTACCTTTGAGGAATACTTTGCCGCCCGCTGGCTAGTTGCCCGACCCCGCCAGGCCGCCCGCCGCATCCGCTCCAAGCTCCACCGCCCCCGCTGGCAGGAACCCATCCTGCTCGCCATTGCCTTCTACGGTATGGAATTCCCCGACGACGTGGACGGCCTGATCCGGGAGGCCATCCTGGGCCAGTACCTGGGCGGCCCCAGCCCCTACGAACACATCCTCCACCGCGATCTGCTCTTTGCCGTCCGCTGCCTGGGCGACCAGGACGTGAGCGCGGGCCTGCGCCGGAAATTGATTACTGACTTTACTCATTGTTGGCTGGACCAAAATCAGGCTGGCAAGTACGAACCTTTACAGGAACGCTGTGAGCAAATCGCCCAGGCATTGCGCGGCAGCGAGGCCGAAACCACCTTGACAGAATCTCTCATGACTACCCTCCAGGATAAGAGCGAAAGCAAAGACGTCCGCGACAGCGCCGCCGGTGCCCTGGACAACGTCACGCTGACCGCCGAAGCCGTCTCCGCCCTGCTGGCGGCTCTCCAGGACAAAAGCGGATCCATCCGCCTCAG
>JAUWOI010000439.1 GCA_030612185.1 Anaerolineae bacterium | reverse complement strand
GTAGGCAAGTAGGCAAGTGGGCAAGTAGGCAAGTGGGCAAGTGGGCAAGTGGGCAAGTGGGCAAGTAGGAAGGTGGAAGCATTTTGACAGGTTTGATGAGTTGATGTATAATCTCACCAACGTTAGCAACACCAGGTTTTTTATGATGAAGAACTTCCGCGCTTTGGTAATTGTCCTGTCCAACTTGCTCCTTACCCTGGTTATTAGGGAGGAGCCTTAGCCTGTTGGGCAGGTGGTTATTACTGATTTTATGTAACCCAGAGCCGCCCAACGGGGCGGCTCTAGTTTTTTGTATCTCTCGTTATACACATCGGATGACTGACAAGGATTGCAGAGAGTGAACGTTCGCCAGTACTGCGACAAAGCGTTTATCTCCTCCATCTGGAGGATCGCCGGGGCCGGCCATCGGGCGCTGGGCTTGCTTATTGTCGTCATTGTTGTGCTCCTGCTTAGCAGGAGCGATGGGCGGTTGGGATGGCGCTGGTGAGTTCAGGTCAACGGTGAATGCCAGGGAACGAGTAGAAGCCGCCCAACTGGGCGGCTTCTTTTCGTATTCTCAAGCCGTTCGATAGCAGCAGAAAGCAGGAGGGAGAGATGAGACGGACAGGTGCACAAATCGTCTGGGAGATGTTGGAGCGAGAGGGTGTGGAGGTGGTCTTTGGTTTCCCCGGAGGGGCTATCATGGACACTTATCATCCTCTCCAGGAATACGATGTCCGCCACATCCTCGTTCGCCACGAGCAGTGCGCGGCCCACGCCGCCGACGGCTACGCCCGAGCGTCGGGGCGGGTGGGAGTGGCTATGGTCACTTCGGGGCCGGGGGCGACCAACCTGGTCACCGGCATTGCCACGGCGATGATGGATTCCTCGCCCATCGTCTGCATCACGGGCCAGGTACACACCCCGCTGATTGGCTCCGACGCTTTTCAGGAGACGGACATCACAGGGGTTACCTTGCCCATCACCAAGCACAACTATCTGGTGACCGACGTGAACGACCTGGCCTATGTCATCCACGAGGCCTTCTACATCGCTCGCAGCGGCCGGCCTGGACCGGTGCTGATTGATCTGCCCAAGGATGTTCAGCAGGCGGAGACCGACTATGTGCCGCCCGAAGAGGAGGTCCGGCTGCCAGGGTATCAGCCCGTCGGGCAGGGTGATCCCGAGGCTGTGCGCCAGGCTGCCGAGTTAATCAACAGCGCGCATCGCCCCGTCATCCTCGCCGGCCACGGTGTCCTGATGTCGGGTGCGATGGAGGCGCTAAAGGCCTTTGTCGAGAAAACAAAGACTCCGGTTGCCTTGACGTTGCTGGGCAAAGGCGGCTTCCCCGAGTCTCATCCCCTGGCCCTGGGGATGATGGGGATGCACGGTGAGGCCTTCGTGAACCGGGCCATCCAGGAGGCCGACCTGCTCCTGGCTTTTGGCATGCGCTTTGACGACCGCGTGACCGGGAAACTGGAGCATTATGCTCCCCAAGCCCGCAAGATCCACGTAGACCTGGACGCGGCCGAACTGAACAAGAGCGTGTCGGTGGACGTGGCGATTCTGGGGGACTTGCGCCAGGTGTTGGAACAACTGCTGCCTCTGGTGGAGCCGGCCTCCCACCGGGAGTGGCTGGGGCAGATTGGCCGCTGGCGGGGTGAAACCCAGGCGCGAGATATTGTGAACCAGTCTGATAACGGTCACGTCGTGGCTCCCCAGGTCATCCACGCTTTGTGGGAGGCGACTGAAGGAGAGGCCATTGTGGTCACTGACGTCGGCCAGAACCAAATGTGGGCAGCCCAGTACTATCACCTCGACCAGCCTCATCCCTTTATCACCTCCGGGGGACTGGGGACGATGGGCTTTGGGCTGCCAGCAGCCATCGGCGCCCAGGTCGCCCGGCCCGAAAAGGAAGTTTGGGCCATCGTGGGCGACGGCGGTTTCCAAATGACCGCTCAAGAGTTGGGCACCGTAATCCAGGAGCAGTTGCCCCTGCGCATCGCTCTCCTCAACAATAGTTACCTGGGGATGGTGCGCCAGTGGCAGGAGTTCTTCTACGACCGGCGGTATGAGTCTACCTGTTTGCTCAACCCCGATTTCGTCCGGCTGGTGGAGGCTTATGGCATCCGTGCTTGGCGGGTCACCGAGCCGGGGGGCACGCAACAAGCCATCGCCGAGGCTCGCAGTCATCCCGGGCCGGCCTTTATCGAGTTCCAGATCGCCCAGAAAGGCCAAGATGGTAACGTTTACCCAATGGTTCCGGCCGGCGCGGCTCTGCACGAGATGATCCGTCGCCCTACCCCGGCCGCTGATGCCCGAGAGAAGCAAGGAGGATAAGATGAAGAGTACGTTGATTGCTCTGGTAGAGGACAAACCTGGCGTGTTGAACCGTGTAGCCAGCCTCTTTCGGCGGCGGGCTTTCAACATTGAGAGTCTGACCGTTGGCCACACGGAGCAAATGGGAGTTTCCAGGATGACCATCGTCGTGGACAGTGACCGCACCGACGTGCGGCAGGTTACTCAGCACCTTTACAAGTTGGTCAATGTCATTCGGGTGGAGGACGTGACCGAACAACCGGCCGTGATGCGCGATCTGGCTCTCATCAGGGTGCGGGCGAACGGCGGCGGCACCCGGTCGGAAGTGATGCAGATCGTGGATACTTTCCGGGCGCGGGTGGTGGATGTGGGCCTGGAGACGCTGATGGTCGAGGTAACCGGCGCCGAGGAAAAGATAGATGGCCTGGTTGAAGTACTCCGACCTTTTGGTGTCGTGGAGATGGTGCGCACCGGGCGAGTGGCGATGGTGCGTGGAACAATGAAGCAATGAACAATGAAGCAATGAACAATGAAGCAATGAACAATGAAGCAATGAACAATGAAGTAATGAACAATGAAGCAATGAACAATGAACACGAGGAGGATGAAAGTGGCGAAGGTTGATTTTGGGGGGATGGTGGAAGAGGTGGTTACGAGAGACGAGTTTTCACTGGAGAGGACGCGGGGGGTGCTGGGCGATGAGGTTGTCGCGGTGTTGGGCTATGGGGTGCAAGGCCCGGCCCAGGCGCTCAATATGAGGGACAACGGAATCAACGTCATCGTGGGAGTATCGCCGGAGCGCAAGCGCTCCTGGGAGAAGGCACTGAAGGACGGGTGGGAACCCGGCGAGACGCTTTTCCCCTTCGAAGAAGCCGTGGAGAGGGCCACTATCATTCAGTATCTGGTCTCTGATGCTGGTCAGATGCTCCTGTGGCCGAGGATAAGACCCTGCCTGAAGGAGGGAGACGCGCTGTACTTCTCGCATGGGTTTGCTATCGTGTATAACGATCAGACGGGTATCGTTCCCCCTGAGTTTGTAGACGTTATCCTGGTAGCGCCCAAGGGGTCGGGGAGGAGCGTGAGGGCCAACTTCCTCGCCGGCAGTGGCATCAACAGCAGTTACGCCGTGTATCAGGATTACACAGGCCGCGCTACAGAGCGGACTCTTGCCGTCGGCATCGCGATTGGTTCAGGCTACCTTTTCCCCACTACCTTCCAGGGGGAGGTGCACAGCGACCTCACCGGGGAAAGAGGCGTCCTGATGGGCGCGCTCGCCGGCATCATGGAGGCACAGTACACCGTACTTCGCAAGAACGGTCACAGCCCAAGCGAGGCGTTCAATGAGACCGTCGAAGAGTTGACCCAGAGTCTGATCCGGCTGGTGGGCGAGAACGGCATGGACTGGATGTACGCCAATTGCAGCACGACGGCGCAGCGCGGTGCACTCGACTGGCGACACAGGTTCCGAGAGGCCGTCAAGCCGGTCTTTGAGGAACTCTATGCAAGCGTCGTCTCCGGTGAAGAGACGCGGATCGTCCTCGCAGCCAACAGTGCGCCTGACTACAAAGAGAAGTTGGAGGCCGAACTGCGAGAGATGCGGGAGTCGGAGATGTGGCAAGCCGGTGCCGCGGTCCGCGCGCTGCGACCGGAGAATTGACGAATGGGCGAATAGCGAATAGCGAATGGCGAATGGCGAATGGCGAATTGGGAGGGCTTATCGTGGACGAATGTGGGGTTAGTGCTAAGGATAACGTGGTGGTTTTCGACACTACGCTTCGAGATGGAGAGCAGTCGCCTGGGGCGGCGCTCAACGTCAGTGAAAAG
>JAUWOI010000549.1 GCA_030612185.1 Anaerolineae bacterium | reverse complement strand
TAGAACGTCTGGCCGGACGCGGTGAAGATCTCGCCAGCGATGACGCCACGCTCGTTGACGGTGCCCTCGGCCACGATACGTCCGTAGGGGTCAACGACTACCGAGAGGCCGCTCGTCGTGCCGGTGGCAAAGGCGAGACGGTTCTCAGCAGCGCGGAAAACGGTGTCGGAGGCATGGTAGGCCGGGAACCAAGCGTTGGCCTCGAAGTCGTCGTCCGCGGGCATAAGGACTATCTGCGCGCCGTTGCGGGCCAGTTCGCGGGCGATGAACAGCCGGTGCCGATCCCAGCAGACCCCGATCCCTACCCTTCCATACGGCGTCTCAAAGACCGGGTACGTGCGCGGCCCAGGGATGAAGCCATGACCGGCCTCGCCGCCGGTGATGTTGATCTTGGGCCGCTGCCCGACCTCGTTTCCGTCCGGGCTGTACAGGATGGCAGTGTCGTACAGATCGTCCGCCGTGCTGAAATCGGCCACGGGCTGGCCGGATTTGGTGGACACCACCTCGGCCCCGATGTAGGCGTTGGTTTCCGCGGCCAGCGCGCCCAGTTGAGCCATCATCCCCGCGTCCGTCACCTGGGCAAATTCGTTCTCTGGCCAGACGACGAAGGCGGGGTGCTGGTGGGCGACCTGGCGCGTCAGCGCGGCGTCTACGTCAAAGATGGCCTGCGAGATTTCAGAGGTCGTCGCCACGTAGCCAACGTCCGAACTCTCGCCGCCTGTGCCGATGGCGGGGTCCTGGTTAACCAGGTCGGTCAGCGCAGCGATGGTGAAGGTGTCGGTCGGGGGTGAGGGCAGAGACACTGCGCCCCACACGACGATGAGCGCGACAACGGTCAGTGTGGAGACGCAGGCCCAGAAACCGGGTTTTCCGGAAAAAACCCGGTTTCTTAGTAGCAGAAACGCCAGAGCGACGTTTGCCAGCATGACGAGGAAGGAGAGGCCAGGAAAACCGGTGACGCTCAGAATCTGCAGCGCCGGCGGGAATCGCCACTGCGATTTCGCCAGCAGCACGAACCACCAGTCCTCCACCACCGGGGCGATGAACTTGACGAACTCGACAGCGGCCCAGGTCACGGGCAGGGCCAACAACTTGAGCGCGCCCGGCAGCCGGCCCTGGAGCCAGACTCCCAACTGGATGATCCCGGTGTAGAATGTGCCGACGGCGATGATCAGGAAATAGCCCAACGTCGGGCTAAAGATGTTCGGGTACCAGTTGTGGGCGGCGATGGACCAAACCATCCCAAAGGGTAGGGCCAGCAGGTAATGTTGTTTGACCGGCGCGATTGTGAGGGTCGCCACCAGCGGTACCAATGCCAGCCAGCCCAGCAGCCCCACGTCAAAGTTGGGCATGGAGGCCGCCAGCAGCAGCCCGGAAACCGCCGAAAGCCCCATCCCGGCCCAGAAGCGCAGCCGGGCCATAGATGATGCGTAATTGGAGATTGGAGATTGGGCGGCGCGGGACTGGTAGACAGAGGTAAAGATGAACGCCGGTACCAGCAACAGGTAGCGGGTGACGGTAAAGACGACCATCAGATTGGGCAGCAGGATAGCGGCCGCGCCAACGAGCGCGGCGACGATGAACTGGTAGCCCCACATCAGGCTGATGACAGCGTTGGGGTAGATGAACATGCTGTTGCGCCACAAGGCTTTGACATAGCCCCACTTGGAGTAGTTGGCCGAGAGCGGCTCATCGGCAAAGAGCAGCGTCCCCAGCCATAGGGCCGCCATCACCACGCTGCTGGCGATCGAGCCCCAGACGGCAAAGCCGGTCTCGTCTGTCAGGGTGAGCACTCCTGCCAGGGCGAAAAATCCCAGCCCGCCCCATTCCAGCCATGTAGGGGGTTGGTAATTGGGAAATTGGTGATTGGGAGAACGGGACGTGGTCCCTCGAAAAGCAAGGCGGTAGCCGACGATCAGCGCGGCCAAAAGCAGCGGCAGCCCGACGCTGACCCAGCGGCTCACGCCGGGAATATCGAAGGTGATCCAGTGGATCATCCACGGCAGAAAAGCGACCTGCATCCAGGCCATGCCCGGCAGTGGAATCGGTCCGGCGGGGCGCTGACCGGGAGGCGCTTCGTAGGAGACCTCTGCGGCTGGCTTGAACAAACTGTCCATCTTGAGCAACAGGCTGATGTTGCCCTTGGCGTTGTAAAGGCCCTGCATCATCGCTTCCTGCCCGGACAGTTCGCCCCGGCTGATTTTTAACCACACGTCGGAGGGGGTGGAGATAGTGAGGGAAGGGGAGGCGGCGGCCCCTTCGTGAAACGTGCACTCGCCGCCTGCGATGCGCAGGTGATATTCGCCGGATTCGGGGCCACTGACGTCGAATTGGATCGTGGCGGTCAGTTCCCCAGCGGCGGCAGGGTCGAAGACTAGCGGCATACCTTCGAGAGTTTGACGCAGGTTGAGGCTTGTACTGATCTGTGCCGAAGTATTGGCGGGGATTTGCATAGCGTTACGTCTCCAACGCCGTCGAAAAGAGTTGACTAAAGCGCATCAGCAACCCCAGATCGCCCTCGACGGTATACTGGCCCGACATCATCGCCTGCGCCCCGTCCATTTCCCCCCGGCTGATGCGCAACCACACTTCTGAAGGCGTGTGGATGGTCAACGTGGGTTCGGGAAACGTGCCCTCGAAGGCGGCACATTCCCCCTCAGCGAAACGCAGGTAGTACTGCCCCGGCTCGTCGCCGCTCACGTCGAACTGAGCCACAGCCTGCAGGTCACCGGCCGCTTCGGGGTTGAAGACCATCGCCATGCCAGCGATCAGGTCGCGCACCGTGGCGCGGGAAGAAATCAAATAACTTTAGGATTGAAGAAACATATCGCGCGCAGGAAAGTTTGCCATTTTTTAAAATATTTTTTTTCTTACCATTTTCTAAAATATAAAACTGCCGAAACAT
>JAUWOI010000447.1 GCA_030612185.1 Anaerolineae bacterium | reverse complement strand
ATCAAGTCGTTCATCGTGGTGTCCGTCGTGGCGTTCGTCATGGCGGGCGGCGCGGCGCTCGGCATGGCGGGTAGCGTGGTGGACGGTGTAGAGAGCAGCGTGGTGATCATCGTAGCGGGCATCGTGGCAGGCAGTGTGGCCCTCTTGCGGCTGCCAGACTATCTCGTCTTAGGGCTTCCCAGCGCCTGGGCCTGGTCTCGGCGGGAGGATCCAATCCGGCGCGTAAGCCGCGTTGTCTATCTGCCACTGCCGAGGATACGGAAGCGGTTGGAAGACTGGCTGACGCAGGACTGGGCCACCGGGGTGCACAACGTCAACCAAATGCTGGCCTACACGCTACAGTTCGTCCCGGCAGTGCGGGCAGTCAACGCAGCTCTGGCCCAGATGCCACAAGAACAATTGCTGGCAGCGGTGACGGAACTGGCCCGCGAACCGTTCGACTGGAACCTGGTGCGCTTTGGCTCCGCCCCGCTGCACAACGCGATGTGGAACGAGGTGATTGATGGACTCCTCTTCATTCCAGATGGCCTTCGTCACCGCTGGCAGGCGCGATTCCCTACGGAGCCACGTCTGGACACCCCCGCCCGGACCGCCTGCGCCGGGTTCTGGTATCTGCACAGAGGTGACCCGGTGAAAGCGTGTGAAGCACTCGCCGTCGTCCGACCTTTTCTGGGTGGCGAAGAATTGTACCTCATCGCTGCTTCTCTGACGGCGGCGCTGGAGGCCGAAGACACCACCACAGTGGGCCACTGGCTCGGGGCCTCCGCCGGGCTGGCCGAACTCCCCGAACCCCACCTGCGGCCCGCGACCTTGCGCACCCTCCACCGGTTGCGGGAGGTCGCCGCCGAGGCGGACCTGGCCGGATATGCCGTCTCGCCCCTGATGCGCTCCTCCGCCATCGGCCGCGCCGTCGCCGCCCTCACCCAACTGCTGGCGGACGTTGAGGATACCTGCCCTCAGCCCGAGTGCGCCATAGTGAGAACAGCCGCCGAACGGTGGCGGGACGTCCTGGCCGCCGCCGGTGGGCAGATCGGCGAGCAGGTGCTGCGCCAGCCTGTCGAGAACCCCTACGAGGGCTACAGCGGCCTGCCGGTCGAGCGCACGTTCGTCGGCCGGGAGGGGGTGGTGGCGCGGCGGGAACGGCTGTGGGCCGCCTCCCGTGATGCGCCGTTGCCCCCCATCATCCTCTACGGCCACCGCAGGATGGGCAAGACCTCCATCATCCATCACCTCTACCACCACCGCAGTCCGGAGACGCTCATTGCCCGCAGCGACATGCAGGACCTGGCGCTGGCCGATCACACCGGCCAACTCCTGCTCGGCTTTGCCCGAGCCATCCACGGTGCTGCGCGGGAGGCCCGCCTCGACGTCGGTCCTATGCCCGACGCTGCCGACTACGCGACGACCGGCACGGCCCGCCTGGCCCTCAACGCGCTGCTGGAGCAGTTAGACCCGCAGATGTCCAGGCGGCGGCTCACACTAGCTGTGGACGAGTACGAGATCGCCGAGGGGAAAATCGAGGAGGGCAAGTTCGACCCTGACTTCCTGCGCTATCTGCGGGGGGCGGCCCAGCGGTACCGCTGGCTGGGGCTGCTCTTCGCCGGCCGCCAGACGCTGGAGGACGAACTGCGTCACTACCGGGCCGTCTTCTTCGGCAGCGCCGAGCCAGTGCGGGTCTCGTTCCTCACGCGGGAGGCCGCGCTCTACCTCATCCGCCAGCCCTCGGACGACTTTGCGCTGGAGTACGAGGCAGCGCTGGCCGAGGAACTCTACCGGCTCACCAACGGCCAGCCCTATCTGCTGCAGCGACTGTGCTGGGAACTGGTGAACCGCTGGAACGACCGCTTCCTGAAAGAGGGGGAGGAGATCCCGCGCATCCTCACGCTCGCCGACCTGGAGATATTGCTCACCCCCGACTTCTACCACGATTTCTTCCTCCAGGCCGACTACTACTTCAGCGGTGTGTGGGACGAGGCCGGGCCGGACGAGCGCCGACTGCTGGTGGCCCTGGCCGCCCATGAAGAAGGGGACGACGCGCCCCTACCGCGCGCGGAACTGGTTCCGGCGGCGGGCATGCCCCCCGACAAGGCGGAGCCTGCGATCAAGGCGGCGCTGCGGCACGACCTCGTCATCAAAGTGGCCGAGGTAGAGATGGAAGAAGACGGCGGCTTCCGTCTGGCCGTCCCCCTCATGCGCCGCTGGATACGCCTGCAGCAGGCGGGATAGAATGGAGAATGGAGAATGGAGAATAGAGAGTAGAGAATAGAGAGCGTCCCCATCTCACCTCGTCGCCTTGCTTCCTCGTCTACTCATCTACCCATTTCCTGACCATATAGTGCAACTTCCCCGCTCCAATTGCGTATTAAACTCAGAGGAGGTAAACACAAAATGAAATTGCTTATCCGTTGGGTCATCGTCAGCCTGGCGCTCTTCGCAGCGGTCTGGCTCGTGCCGGGTATCCGTGTCGCGGAAAACGCCTGGATCATCTATGCGGTGATGGCGGTCATCCTGGGGCTCGTCAACGCCATTGTGCGTCCGCTACTCAAACTCCTGACCTGCCCACTCATCATTGTCACGCTGGGCCTGTTCACCCTGGTCATCAACGGCATCACGCTGTGGCTGGCCTCAGCCATCGCCCGCAACTGGTTCCACGTTGGTTTCTACGTGGATGGCTTCTGGTCCGCCTTCCTGGGTGCGCTCATCGTCAGCATCGTCACCGTCGTCCTGTCGGCGTTCGTCAGGGAAGACAAATAGATTCAGGCGAGGATATACGACAATGACTGACAATAACAAACTGCGGCGGCAAAATGGAATTGTGGCGGGCGTCTGCGGCGGCCTGGGTGCCTTTTTCGGCCTCAATCCATGGTTGTTCCGCTTGATCTTCCTGATCCTCTTGATCCCGGGCGGCCTGCCGGGCATCTTGCCCTACGTGCTCTTCTGGATCATCGTCCCTCGGAGACGGTGAGAACAAGCATCTGGTCCAGCAAGAGTTACAGGTTAGAAACGGTACTGTAACGCATCCGAAACCCTCAAGAGGCTTCTTTTGAGGTATACTGAGGTCGTCTGAAGCGACTGGTTATCAGTAAACTACTGGGGCCGGTCGTATCAAACACCTTCTTTTCTTGGCAGTGCCTGGGGGTCAGCCGACCCCGCCCTAACGGCTCCCCCAGGCACGCCGCCTTTGTCCATCCCCACACACACAACTCTCCCACACTCCCACACTCCATATCCCCTTCTCCATATTGTCACCCTGCCATTGGTCATTTGTCATTTGTCATTGATTCTGCTATCATTCCCTCAATGTCCGACCAACTCCGCGGCACTGTCGAGCGTGTCACCTACTACAGCGAGGAGACCGGCTACTCTGTCATCCGGCTGAACGTGCCGGGGCAGAGTGGCCTGATCACCGTTGTCGGCAACCTGCCCGAGGTCAACCCCGGCGAGAGCCTGCGCCTGGAGGGGCAGTGGACGACTCACCCGCAGTACGGCCGCCAATTCAAGGCTGAGCGGTGCGAACAGGTGCTCCCGGCCACCGCCGAGGGCATCAAACGTTACCTGGGCTCCGGACTGGTCAAAGGCGTGGGGCCGGTCACCGCGGCACGCATCGTCCAGCGTTTCGGCGCCGATACGCTGCGCGTGCTCGACGAGGAACCCCGGCGCTTGCGGGAAGCGTTGGGCGTAGGCCCCAAGCGGGCCGCCGCCGTCGCCGAAGCCTGGGAGGAGCAGAGACACATTCGTGAGGTGATGCTGTTCCTCCAGAGCCACGGCGTCACCACCGGCCTGGCGGTCAAAATCTACAAGACATACGGCGACGACGCGCTGCGGGTGGTGCAGGAGAATCCCTACCGGCTGGCCCGCGATATCTGGGGGGTGGGCTTCAAGACCGCCGACAAGATCGCCCGTGACCTGGGGTTGCCACCCGATGCTCCCTCTCGCATCCAGGCCGGCGTGGCCCACGCGCTGAGCCAACTGGCCGACGCGGGCCACGTCTACGCGCCCGAGCCCGACCTGGTGAGCGAGGCCACTAAGTTGCTGGAGGTGCCCCCTGAACTGGCGCGGGAGGC
>JAUWOI010000375.1 GCA_030612185.1 Anaerolineae bacterium | reverse complement strand
CAATGGAGGAGCTTATTGCCAATCATCTACCTGACGTGTCCGATTATCCGTGTTACTCGTGGGCGGGACCCCAAAATGGTTCCGCAAAACAGGCGACACCTCTTGACTAACTCACCGGATGATACGGCCGGTTCCCCTCTGGGAAACAACCACCCCGCGCCCCGTGCCTACGCTGGAGTGGCCCTGGTGAAGAGAACGAGATGACGATCCAGATCGGCCTGGCGTTGAGCGGCGGTGGGGCTAAGGGTATAGCCCACATCGGCGTGCTCAAGGTGCTGGAGGAGGCCCGTATTCCCGTGCACATGGTGGCCGGCACCAGTATGGGCGGGGTCGTGGCTGCCATCTACGCCGCTGGCCGCTCGGCGGCTGAAATCGAGCAGTTGTTGCGCTCCCTGCGCCTGATAGACATCGCCCAGCGTGATCGCACCGGCCTGGGCCTGCTGGGCCAGGGCAAGATAGCCAGCCGCCTGCGGGAGGTCCTGGGGGGCGACTTAACCTTCGACCAGTTGAAACTGCCCCTGGCGCTCGTCGCGGTGGACCTGGAGACGGGCGAGGAGGTAGTCATCCGCGATGGTTCGGTCGTCGAGGGGGTTCTGGCGACGACCGCGCTGCCCATTATCTTCCCCCCTCTGCGCTGGAGCGGCCGCTGGTTGGTGGACGGTGGCATGCTCAACCCCCTCCCCTTTGACGTCGTGAGGCGGATGGGGGCCGACCGCGTTATCGCTGTCCACACCCTGCACGCTCTCTCCGACATCCTGGAGACTGAGCCCCCACCTGGTGGGCATGGGGCAGAGGCGATCATTCGCCTGTTGCTGTATCGCTCTCGCTGGACTCCGCTGTTGAACGTCAGCGAGCGCAGCATGGGTATAATGAGTCGTAAACTGATCGAGCAACGTATGCGAGAAATCCCACCCGACCTTATGCTTGAGGTCCCGCTCAAGGGTGTGGGGCTCTTCGACCTGGATCAGATGGATGTGTGTCTGAGGGCTGGTGAAGAGGCTGCTCGCCAGCACTTGTCCGAGTTGATTGGCCTGCGCGACATGCCTCTGCCGAGTCGCTGGGCCCGTTGGTGGTGGGCGTTGCGCCAGCGACTGCCTGGCTGAATCATCACGTTTCACGCTAAGATGTATCGCAAAATAGTTGTCCCACTAGATGGTTCGGAACTGGCCGAGGAGGTACTACCTCACGTCGTGGAGATGATCCGCGGTCGGGATAGCCGGGTCTACTTGCTCTCTGTCACCCCGATGATGAGAGGAGTAGCGCGGCCTGTCGTGGATTTGCGTCCTGATGGCGAGGAACGGCAGCGCATCGAGCAGGAACTGAAGGAGTACTTGCGGAAAGTGGCAAGCAGGCTGGAGTCGGTCGCCGCCGATGTAGAGGTGACTGTACGCTCCGGCCGGCCGGCCGACGAGATACTGGCCTTCGCCGACGATGTGGGTGCAGACCTGATCGCGATGACCACGCATGGGCGCTCTGGTATCCGCGACTGGATCTTCGGCAGCGTGGCCGATCGGATACTGCGCGGCGCCACGTGTCCGGTGCTGTTGGTGCGGGCCGGGCAGACTAAACTCAGAACGACCTATCAGCGCATCCTGATACCGCTGGACGGCTCCGAACTGGCGGAGCAGATATTGCCCTACGTGAAAGCGTTCATCCGTTCCGATCGGACCTCCCCTCTGGAGGGGGGATTGAGAGGGGCCACACGCGTCTTCCTCGTCTCGGTTCTGACGACCGGGCTGGGTGATCGCACAGTGACGCTGCTGACCAGTTATCCACCAGGGCTACAACTCTCCGCGACGGCGCTGCACTATGCAGAGGTCGAGATGCAGCGTTATCTGCGCAGCGTGGCAGCGGTGTTACGCGACCACGGCGCGATAGTAAACATCGGAGTCCGGCAGGGTGCACCGGCCTATGAAATCTTGACCTGCGCCGCCGAAGTCGAGGCAGACTTGATCGGCATGACCACTCACGGGCTTTCTGGCCTGAGCCGGTGGGTGTATGGAAACGTGGCGGGCAAGGTGCTGCAGGGGGCGCATAGCCCCGTGTTTCTGGTCCGTCCTACGTCTGAGTAAATACCTATCCGAAAGTTAGGCGTTTGTGCTTTGAGAATCGGAAGGAGTGAACATGTCAGTTGTCAACGTTCATAAACGCGTGCTTGATGCTTCGGTCTCGGAGATTGGTGCGCTAATCGACCGTCTTGCCTCGGATGCTGACGCGCTGTGGCCTCATGCCCGGTGGCCAGCAATAAAGTTCGACCGCCCCCTGGGTGTCGGTGCCGTTGGGGGACATGGACCCATCCGTTATGTCGTGGAGTCCTACGAGCCAGGTTGCAGCATCCGGTTTCGTTTTGTCGGACCGAAGGGTTTTCTTGGCGGTCACCGCTTCGAGATTGAAGAGATAGGGTCAGATAGGGTTAGTCTGCGGCACATCATCGAGATGCGCGCGGTGGGGCTGGCACGGCTGACATGGCCGCTGGTCTACCAGCCGTTACACGATGCGCTCATTGAGGACGCGTTGGATCGGGCAGAGATCTACATCGGCGGATGTCCTACTGAGCGGGGATGGTCGCTGTGGGTGAGAGTTCTCAGGTGGGGGATGAATCGAGCCCGATCAGTCCAGCAAAGACTGTAAAGCGATGTGCAACCAACGTAGGACAAGATGCCATCTTGTCTTACAGATTCTCGCGGACAACGTATATGTTGCAGGGCAATTCTCTACGAGGAGGAAAAAGAATATGAACATTGGCATCCCGAAGGAGCGCAGGGACTTGGAACGGCGGGTGGGGCTGACCCCCTACGGTGTGGATTTGCTCACCCGCGCCGGTCACATGTGCTACATTGAGAAAGAGGCCGGCTTGGGGGCCGGCTTCACCGATCATGACTACGAGCGGGCTGGCGGGCGTATTGTCTATTCTGGTGAGGAGGTCTATGGCCGGGCCGACATGGTGCTCAAAGCGGTGCGGCCCATCCAGGAGGAACTGGATTGGCTGCGCGAGGGACAGATCATCGCCGGTTTTTTGCATCTAGCCGCCGCCCGTCGCCGCACAGTCGAGGTGCTGCTGGAGAAGCGCATCACCGCTATCGCCTACGAGACCATCGAGGAGGACGATGGGACCTTGCCGGTGTTACGCACGATGAGCGAGGTGGCCGGACGTATGGCCCCGCAACTGGCCGCCACCTTCTTGCAGAGCGACCACGGCGGGCGGGGGGTGCTCCTCAGTGGCGTGCCGGGCATCCCGCCGGCCAGGGTCGCAATCCTGGGAGCAGGAGTGCTGGGCACGAACGCCGCCCGTACCTTCCTTGGGCTAGGGGCCGACGTGTTTGTCCTCGACCGTAACCTGGAGAGACTCCGCGAGGTAGATCAGGAGTTCGATGGTCGTGTCACCACGATGGTATCCTATCCCTTTAACATCGCCCGCGTGGCCCGCTTTGCCGAGGTGCTGGTTGGTGCGGTCCTGGTACCGGGGGCCAGAGCCCCTATCATCGTCACCCGCGAGATGGTCCGCTCAATGAAGAGGGGGGCGGTCATCCTCGACTTCAGCATTGACCAGGGTGGGTGCGTGGAGACCAGCCGGCTCACCACGCTGCGAGACCCCGTCTTTATTGAGGAAGGGGTGGTCCATTTCTGCGTTCCCAACGTACCTGGGGCGGTTCCTCGCACGGCGACCCACGCCTTCAACAACGCGGTCTGGGCCCATCTGCGTCACGTCGCCGAGGTGGGGCCAGAACAGGCGCTGGAGGAGATGCCGGGCCTGGCCCGAGGGGTCGCCACCAGAGGCGGCAAAATCGTGAACGAACCGCTGGCCGTAGCCTACTACGCCGGAACGGGGGAGTAAACGATGAGTTGGATGAAGACTTACGAGAGCCGTGTCACGACCGCTGAGGAGGCCGTCAAGACCATCAAGTCAGGAGACCGTATCTTCCTTACCGGCAACTGCAGCGTGCCGCGGAGGTTGATGGAGGCGTTGGTCGCCCATGCCCCTGAGTTGGAGAACGTTGAGGTCTGCCATGCCCTCACCATCGGATCGAGCGATTACGTCGCGCCGGAGATGGAGGGCCACATCCGCGCCAATGCGCTGTTCATCGGCCCCAACGTGCGCCAGGCGGTGCAGAAGGGGCGGGCCGATTTCACCCCCGTGCTCCTTTCGGAGTTTACGCTGCTCTTTAAGCAGGGCATCTTGCCGCTGGACGTCACCTTCGCTCACCTTTCGCCGCCCGACGAGCATGGCTTCTGTTCCTATGGCATTGAGACCGGGCTGACCAAGTCGCCGGCCGAAGCGTCAAAAATCATCATTGCCGAGGTCAACGAGAACATGCCCCGCTGCCTGGGCGATTCCTTCATCCACGTCAGCCGCCTGGACTATATCGTGCCGGTGGATTACCCCTTGCTGGAACTGTCGATGACGGAGGGTGGGCTTTCGGACGTCCACGTCAAGATCGGCGAGTACATCGCCGAACTGATCCCCGATGGGGCGACGATGCAGATGGGCATCGGCGCGATCCCTGACGCCGTGCTCAATTTTCTGGGCGACAAGAAAGACCTGGGGGTGCACACCGAGTTGTTCTCCGACAGCGTGATTGACCTGGTGGAGGCCGGTGTGCTCACCAACGCCCGCAAGACGTTACACCCTGGCAAGATCACGGCCGGCTTTATGCTCGGTACGAAGCGGCTCTACGAGTGGGTGCACGACAACCCGCTCATCGAATTGCACCGCACCGAGTACATCAATGATCCCTTCGTCATCGCGCAGAACTATCGGCAGGTGGCGATCAACTCGGCCATCGAGATAGATCTGACGGGGCAGGTATGCGCCGATTCTATCGGCCCCAAACTGTACAGCGGCGTGGGGGGGCAACT
>JAUWOI010000383.1 GCA_030612185.1 Anaerolineae bacterium | reverse complement strand
CGCGGGGCGGGTGGGGGGCGACGGGCCGATGGGATGGCTCTGCGCAGCCGGGGCCCGCGCCTACGGCGCGGGTCTGGTGATCGTCGCCGGGCTCACACCCCACCGATTGGCCGTGGCCGAGGAGCGCTACGCCGACGCGGTGATCCACGTGGGGGAACAAGACCTGAGCGAGCGCGTGGTGGCCCTGACGGAAGGGCGCGGGGCGGACGTGGTTCTCGTCGCCGTCTCCAGCGCGGAGGCGGTGGAGGCCGGGCTGGGCGCGCTGCGACGCGGGGGTGTGCTCAACGCCTTCGCTGGCGTGCCGGAGGGTACGACCATCCCCCTCGACCTGCGGCAGGTTCACTACGGGCAGATCCGTATCACCGGCTCCTTCGGCGTGGGGCCATATCACGTGGCCCAGGCGTTGCGGTTGCTGGCGAGCGGGCAGGTGGACTTTGCGCCGCTGGTGACGGCCACGTTCCCCTTCGGGGAGGCTCCGGAGGCGGTCGCCTACGCCATGAACCAGGTGGGGTTGAAGGCTGTCGTCGTGTTCGAGGCGTAAAACGCGAAACGTGAGGCGCGAAACGTGATTCCGAGTTCTAATCTCCAATCTCCAATCCCCAATCGTCTGCTAGCCATTGGCGAAGGGCTCCTGGTCTGCATTATCTGGGCCTCGTCTTTCGTCGTCGTCAAGATGGGATTGGCTTACCTGAGGCCGTTGACTCTGGCCGGCCTGCGCTACTTCACCGCTTTCCTGTTGCTCCTGCCCCTGATGGCCCGTCGTGGAGGGCTGAAGCGCGACCCGGCTCCGGGATACTGGGGCCGCCTCTTCCTCATCGGCCTGTGTGCCTATGCCATTGGTAACGGCACTCTGTTCTGGGGGTTACAATACCTGTCGGCCACTACTGGCTCTTTCCTTCTCACCCTGGTCCCGATCCCGATTCTCTTCCTGGGGATCGTGCGCTTGAAGGAAATACCGACCTGGTGGCAGGTCGTGGGGCTTCTGGTGACCATAGGAGGTGGGTGGATATTCTTCTCATCCGGTATGAGCGCTGGGGAGCCACTGGCTGTGGGCGTCGTGGGAATTGGCCTTTTGGCTTTCGCCGTTTTCGGCGTCCTGGGGCGAGAGGTGGCAAAGGCACAGCAGGTGCAGATTGTCGCTCTGACCGGTATCCCGCTGGGTTTTGGCGGAGGACTCCTTCTGCTCCTGGCTCTCGTCGTAGAAGGGCTGCCTGGCTCTGGTCAGTCTCTGACCGAGCCAGGGCTGGCGGGTTGGGTCATCGTCCTTTGGCTGGCAGTGATCAACACTGCCCTGGCCTACCTGCTGTACAACCATGCCCTGCAGACGCTGACGGCCCTGGAGATGAATGTCCTGCTCAACCTGTCACCATTGGGGACAGTGCTCCTGGCCGCTAGGTTCCTGCACGAGCAGGTGGTCCCTGCTCAGTTGATCGGAATAGTCGTGCTCATTCTGGGCGTGAGCGCCGTTCAGTGGAAAGGGCGCAGGGCAGGCGAATGAACAATGAAACAATGAACAATGAACAAAGTGACAAGCGATTGTTTCTCGGCCTCGACCTGGGCACGTCGGCGGTCAAGGTCGGGCTGTTCGACACGGAGGGTCGCCTGCTGTGCCGGGCACGCCGGGCCTACTCGCTGTACACGCCGCGCCCCGGCTGGGCCGAACAGGAGCCGGGGGAGTGGTGGGCGGCAACCTGCGAAGCGCTGCGGGAGACACTGGCGGAGGTGGCCGCCGGCCGCGTGGCCGCCGTGGGGTTGAGTGGTCAGGCTCCCAGCCAGGTACTCGTCGCCGCCGACGGCACACCCCTGGGCCGGGCTATCGTCTGGAGCGACCGCCGGGCTGCCGCCGAGGCCGACTGGTTGGCGGAGCGTATCACGCCGGAGCAGGCCCAGGCCTGGACGGGCTGCACTTTCGTCACCGGTGTGAGCCAGCCACCGGCGCGGCTCCTGTGGCTGAAGGCCCACCGGCCCGACGATTGGTCCCGCTGCGCCGCCATCGTCCAGCCGAAGGACCTTGTTGCCCTGCGGCTGACCGGCCGGGCCACCACGGACATCAACAGCGCCTTTTGCCTGTACAATCCCCAAGCGGGCCGGTACGCCGCCGATTTCCTGGCCCTGCTGGGCGTGGGGCTGGAGAAGATGCCGCCCGTGCTGGATCCGACCGGTCTTGCGGGACACGTGACACCAGATGCCGCAGCCGCCACCGGGCTGCGGCCAGGTATCCCTGTCGTCACCGGCACGGTAGACGCCTGGTGCGAGATCATCGGCTGCGGGGGAACTGCGCCGGGCCGTGGTGTGGATGTGACGGGCACTTCGGAGGTGGTGGCGCTGGTTACGGAGCGGCCAGTGACCGGAGATGGCGTCGCCAGTGCGCCGTTGACCGCAGGGGCGCGCTCACAGCGCCTCTACTGGGTCGGCGGGCCGATGCAGGCGGGTGGCGCGGCGCTCGTGTGGCTGGCACGCTGCTTCTATGGCCAGGAATGGCCGGACTTCGGGCTGCTGGAGACGGAGGCGTCCGCCGTCGCGCCGGGAGCGGAGGGGCTGCTTTTCCTGCCCTACCTCCATGGCGAGCGAGCGCCTGTCTGGGACCCAACAGCGCGAGGGGCCTTCGTTGGGCTGACAGGTCGCCACGCCCGCGCCCACTGCGCCCGCGCCGTCTACGAGGGGGTGGCCTTCGCCGTGCGTGATCTGCTAGAGCGCTGCCAGGCGGCGGCAGGGATTGCCCCGGACGTGTTGCGTGTCTCCGGCGGCGGGTCGGCCTCTGCTTTCTGGAACCAGGTTAAGGCGGACGTCACCGGCCTGCCGGTGCAACGGGTGGCAGTCCCCGACGCCGCCTGCCTGGGCGCGGCCTTACTGGCTGCCATCGGCGTCGGGTTTTTCCAGGACCTTGACGAGGCGGCCGGAGCGATGGTGCGGGTTGGAGATATTTTCGACCCCATCCCCGCTCATGTTTCTCGCTACGGCGAGTTGTTTGCCGCGTGGCGACAGTTGTACCCTGCGCTGCACTCGATCTTCTCGCGGTTGGACGACCTATCACGTTTCACACTTCACGTTTCACGTTAAGATGAGTACACGGCGAGAGTTAAAGTTGATACTGCGGGTCGCCCATCTCTATTACGAGGATGGTCTGACCCAGCAGCAGGTTGCCGATGAACTGGGCGTCTCCCGCCCGCAGGTCTCCCGATTGTTGACCCGAGCCCGGGCGGAGGGCATCGTCCGCGTCACCATCGCTGATCCCTTCGCCACCTTCGAGGAGGTGGAAACCCGGCTGGTGGAGACATTTGGGCTGCACCAGGCGATGGTCACGATCGGGGAAGGGCTGAGCGGGGAGTCTCTGCGGCGGCGTATCGGTTTGGCGGCGGCAGAGTACCTGCGACGTGTCCTGAACGATGGCCTTCAGGTAGGCATCGGCTGGGGGCGCACGCTGCACGCTGTCGTCGAGGCGTTGAGCGTCGAACCGCGCGCTGCCATTCAGGTATGCCCTCTCATTGGCAGCATGGGCCAGGTACCTGCCTCCTTCCAGGTGAATGACCTGGCGCGGGGGCTGGCGGAGGCCTTTGGCGGCACCTGGCAGGCGCTCTACGCTCCGGCATTCGTCGGCGAGCCCCAGGCCCGGGACGCGTTGCTCTGCCATCCGGATATGAAGATGGTGATAGATGCCTGGGATAGCCTGGACATGGCCATGCTCGGCATTGGTTACTTCGCTTCTCAACGCCAATCCTCTATGTTCTTTGCCGAGTACATGGACGAGACGCTGCTACAGGTGTTGGAGGAACGGAAAGCAGTGGGCGACCTGTGCGGGCGCTTCTTTAACATCCAGGGGGAACAGTGCATCCCGGAGTCGGGGGTCATCGGCATATCGCTGGAACGACTGAGGGCGCTGGATCACGTGGTCGGCGTCGCCGGGGGGAAGGAGAAGGCGGCCGCCATCCTGGGTGCGTTGCGCGGTGGTTACCTGAATGTCCTGATCACCGACACTGTCACCGCCCAGGCGGTGTTGGAGAAGCACGAGAGTGAAGTGTAGGACATGAAACGTGAAACGTGAAACGTGAAACGTGAAACGTGAAACGTGAAACGTGAAATGTGAGGAGTGAAACGTGATTCACCATTCGCCATTCGTTATTCGCCATTCGTTATTGGATAAGGCCCATGGCTGCCTGGCCGGGTTGGCGTTGGGGGACGCGATGGGCTGTCCTACCGAGTTCCTGACGCCGGAGCAGATCGCGGCTGAGTACGGGTGGGTGGAGGGGCTAGTTGCTTCACCGGCCTGGCACCCTCATAGCGCGCTGCCTACCGGCCGCGTGACCGATGACACGGAACAGGCGCTGGCGCTGGCCGGGGTCTATCTGCGCGACGGGCGGATGAGCGCGGGTGCGATGGCGCAGGCCGTGTTGGACTGGGCCGACGTCCAGGGGGAGCATCTGGCGCTCTACCTGGGCCCCAGCACGCGACAGGCGCTGGAATCGCTGCGGGCCGGCGCCGCCCCCCACGAATCCGGCCGCGCGGGCAGGACGAATGGCGCGGCGATGCGTGTCGCTCCCGTCGGGATCGCCCGCGCCGGGGATTTCGAGGGCACGCTGGCGGACGCGGTGGAGGCCAGCCTTCCCACACACGGCACCACGCTGGCGTTGTCCGCCGCTGTGGCCGTGGCCTGTGCCGTGGCCGAGGCGATGCGTGAGGACGCCACCCTCGAAGGGGTGCTGGAAGCGGGGATGGAAGGAGCCGTGCGCGGGCGCGAGTTCGGCGTTTGGGTCTGGACGCCGCCGCTGGAG
>JAUWOI010000498.1 GCA_030612185.1 Anaerolineae bacterium | reverse complement strand
CTAGGCGACCGGGCCGGGGCGGCGGTAACCAAGCACAACCTGAGCCTGCTACCGGGAACCCCTCCAGCACCTCGCCGCAAACCTCCCGCTCCCAAGGCTCGCCCCCCGCTGGCAAAACTGCTTATATCCCTGGTCGGAGTCGGTATCATAGTCACAATTGCAGCCGTAGTCATCCCGGCAATATTGCCAACGCCAACACCAGCACCAGCACCGACAGCAACGCCGCCGCCGCCGACAAGCCCGCCACCGACAGAAGTCCCGCCCACGGAAGTGCCCCCCACGGAGGTGCCGACGCCGATGCCTCCAGAGCCGTGGGTCATCATCGAGATCGAAGGCGGTTGTGACAAGGAATACAACTACGGTGACCAGACCCGCCTCTTTGTCAAGACCAACGTCGAAGGCGTTGCAGAGGTATGGCTGGACGACGAATTCCTCGAAGAGATATGGCTGGTACCGGGGGAGGTATGGGACACATCCTGGACTTTAGAGGACATGCAGCCAGGAGAGCACCTGTTTGGGGTCGCATTGAGGGACGAATCCGGCCAATTCCTGGCCGAGGATGGTTGTCTCTTTGCCCTCGCACCTGCACCGCCGACACCGATGACTCCATCACCGACCCCCGACACAACCGCGCCTCCGGTGCCACCCCCGCTGGAGCCCGGCAACGCCGATTCGGCCTATAGTGAAAGCGTGGATTGCCCGGTGACCCTACGCTGGAAGCCGATCTCCGATCCCAGCGGTGTGATCTACTTCGTCGAGCTGGAGACAAGAATGGACGTGTACAGTGAGTGGCAACCGGATTATGCCTGGGAAAAGGTATCTGGTTCCGAGTTGGAAGTGTCCTACCCCTACTGCCAGACCGCATACTACCGCTGGCGCGTCATCGCCCAGGATGGAGCGGGGAACTGGAGTGAGGGCTGGTCGGATTGGTTGTACTACGAGATACCGCTATACTGACGCGAGGAGGGAGGATGGACGAAGGACGAACAAAAGAAGGCTTTGATCAGGGTTACGCTCTCGTCGTCGGCGTGGGGGCCGACCTGCCCAACACGGTGGACGACGCCGTGGGCCTGGCGGGCATTCTCAAGGACCCCGCCCGCTGCGCCTACCCGCCCGACCAGGTCCACCTGCTCACCGGCGATGATGCCACCCGCGTCGCCATCCTCTCTACCCTCGACATACTGGCCGAATCTACGAATCCCGAATCTACGATCATCGTCTACTTCTCCGGCCACGGCTACCGGGTCGCTTCCCCCACCGGCGCGTTCTATTACCTGCTGCCCTACGGCTACGACCTGAACCGGCTCTACCAGACCGCTATCAGTGGCGCTGAGTTCACCGACCGGCTGCGGGCCATCCCGGCCCGGAAACTACTGCTGTTGCTCGACTGCTGCCACGCGGGCGGCGTGGGTGGGGCGAAAGCCCCCAGGCTGCGGCTGGCGAAATCCCCGCTGCCGCCCGAAGCCCAGAGCCTGCTGGCCGAAGGCAGCGGCCGGGTACTCATCGCCTCTTCGCAGGAGGATGAATTGTCTTTCGCCGGGAGGCCCTACAGTGCCTTCACCCTGGCGCTGACCGAAGCGATGTGCGGCACGGGCGTGACGAAGAAGGATAGCTACGTGCGCGTGGCTGACCTGGCGCTACACACCCGCGAAGTGGTACCAGGGCGTACCGGAGGCCGGCAACACCCCATCCTCCATTTTGAGCAAGCCGACAACTTTGTCCTGGCCTACTACGCCGGTGGCGAGACGCAGCCCAAGGGGTTGCCCTTCGCTGGCGAGCCTGAGATTGAGCCTGAGCCGGGGGCGTGGGCCGGTCTTGACCAGCGCAGGCCGATGCTCTCTATCACCGGTGATGTCAGCGGGCAGGTGGCAGTGACAGAGGGCGGTCCGGTACTTCAGTTCGGCGATGTCAGCGGGGGGCAAGTGAGGGTGGCGGTGGAAGGCCCCCCCTCAATCCCCTCTACCAGGAGGGAGGAAGTCACCCAGACCTCTGGGGACAGCAACCAGGCGATGGAGGCTAGGGAGGCAATTTGCTCTTCGTGCGGCCATCGGCTCAGGCCCGACGCCAGGTTTTGCAGCCGGTGTGGGGCACCGGTCGGTTCGCGATAGCGGCAGACTCCTGTCTAAGGAACAACTCGCCATGCAGACCCATACCCAAACCACCCGCCGCGAACGCACACTCCTCCTCATCGCAGCCGCCTTTCTCCTCGCCGGCACCCTCATCCTCGCAATCCGCAATTCGCAATTCGCAACTCGCAATTGGTCATTTGTCATTTGTTCATTTGTCATTTCCTTCGCTATCGCTCACGTCACCCTCTCCCGCTGCCTTCCCCACCGCGACCCCTTCCTGCTGCCCACGGCGGCGCTACTGACCGGCTGGGGGCTCCTGCTCATCGGACGACTGGCGATCAACTTCCTCGTGCGACAAGCCGTCTGGCTGCTCATCTCCACTATCTCGCTTCTAGCCGTCGTCCACCTGGGCCGGGACCTGCGCTGGCTGCGGCGGTTCCGCTACACCTGGCTCTTCGGGGGACTGGCACTGCTGGCGGCCACGCTCGTCTTCGGCGTCAACCCCTCCGGCTACGGCCCACGTCGCTGGGTGGGGGCCTGGGGCGTCTACTTCCAGCCGTCGGAGCCGCTCAAATTCCTGCTAGTGATCTACCTGGCCTCTTACCTGTCCGAGAAACGGGAACTGCTCATCTCCGAGAAATGGAAATTCGGGCGCTGGCGCCTCCCCCCGCTGGCCTACGTCGGCCCACTCCTGGCGATGCTCGGGCTGGCGATGATACTCCTGGCCTGGCAACAGGACCTGGGGGCAGCGATGCTGTTCTTCTTCACCTTTTTGGCGATGCTCTACCTGGCGACCGGCCAGTGGGGATACGTCGCCACCGGGCTGGCACTCTTCCTATTGGTGGGACTGGCCGGCTACCGGCTCTCCGACCGGGTGGCGCTGCGGATAGACGGCTGGCTCAACCCCTGGCCGGAGGCGGCCGACCGCGCCTTCCAGATCGTGCAATCACTGCTGGCCTTTGGAGCAGGGGGAGTTTTCGGGCAGGGATTGGGGCTGGGCCGCCCCGGCTACATCCCCGCCGTGCACACCGACTTCGTCTTCGCCGCCATTGGGGAGGAGTTCGGCCTGGCAGGGACACTGGTCATTGTCGCGCTGTACGGGATATTGGTGTTGCGCGGCTTTCGCATCGCCGCCCGCGCCCCGCGCCCCTTCGAGCGATTCCTGGCCGCGGGGCTCACCGCCGGGCTGGTCATCCAGGCCTGGGTCATCATGGCCGGCAACACCAAACTGGCCCCCATCGCCGGCGTAACCCTCCCCTTCGTCTCCTACGGCGGCAGTTCCCTGCTGACCAGTTTCATCATCCTTGCTCTCCTCCTCCGCATATCCAGTCCGAAGTCCGAAGTCCTCAGTCCTCAGTCCGACGTCCGCAGTCCGAAGCCCTCCGTTCCCACGTCTGCGTCTCCCCGCATC
>JAUWOI010000138.1 GCA_030612185.1 Anaerolineae bacterium | reverse complement strand
GCAGCGCTCAGGGCGATGGAGATTGACGCCGACCTGCTGCTCAAGGCCACGAAGGTGGACGGCGTCTCCGCTGAGTATCCGCACGAACACCCAGACGCCGAGCGCTTCGATCACTTGACCTACATGCAGGCGCTCGAAATGCGAGTGGGCGTGATGGATGCCACGGCGATCTCGCTGTGTATGGAAAACGATCTCCCTATCATCGTGCTCAACCTGTGGCAGCCTCACAGCCTGGAACGGGCCGTGCTGGGAGAGACCATTGGGACGTTGATTTCTCAATAACCGTGATCGAAGATGATCAAAGATCTACTCCGCGAGATAGAAGGCCGGATGCGCAAATCCGTCGAGGCGCTGGATGCCAATCTGCGCGCCATCCGCGCCGGGCGGGCCTCCCCGGCGTTGGTGGAGCGGGTGATGGTGGAATACTACGGCGTGCCCACGCCCCTCAATCAGTTAGCCGTCATCTCTGCTCCGGAACCTCAATTGCTCACCATCCGGCCTTATGACCCTGGGTCACTGGGCGACATCGAGCGGGCCATCCTCAAATCAGAACTGGGCCTTACCCCTGGCAATGATGGCAGGATCATCCGTCTTCCAATTCCACGCCTGACCGAGGAACGGCGGCGAGAACTGGCAAAGCTGGTGCGTCATCGCGTCGAGGAAGGAAGGGTGGCGCTGCGCAACATTCGCCGCGAGGCGCTGGATGACCTGCGCGAATTCGAGAAAGAAAAACTCATTTCCGAGGATGACTTCTACTGTGGTAAAGACGATCTTCAGGATCTCACCGACCGCTATTCCAAACAAATGGACGAGGTCAGCGCCCGTAAGCAGCGGGAGATTCTGGAGGGCTAGCACATCCTCGAACTCTTGCGAAGGTTAGGCGACAGGTCTCAGGCCAGAAGCACCTTCGCCAATCGGAAGTTACCCCATTGCCAGGGCTATGCACAACCTTCGCAAGGGGGGTAACAGATGACTTACGACTATGTCCTCTCAATCACGGGATGACCAGCAATACCCGCCTCTGGAACGGTTACCCCGACATGTTGGTATCATCATGGACGGCAATGGCCGCTGGGCTCGGGCACGAGGTCTGCCCCGGTTGGCCGGACACCGTGCGGGGACGGAAACCTTGCGCCGCGTGTTGCGAGCAGCGGTCGAGTTTGGCATCCAGGTTATGACCATTTACGCCTTCTCGACCGAGAACTGGAGCCGCCCGGAGGACGAGGTTAAGGGTCTCTTGTCCATTATGGAGCGGGTGATTGACCGCGAGTTGTCAGAACTGCATAAAGAAGGCGTCCAACTGCGTCACATTGGCCGGCTGGATCGTACTTCCCCCAGGTTGCGGCAGAAGATTAGCGAGGCCGTCGAACTGACCAAGAACAACCAGCGGTTGATTCTGAATGTCGCCTTCGACTACGGGGGACGGGCTGAACTGGTGGATGCAATGCGCCGCATTATTGCCGACGGTGTGCCTGCTGAGCAGATAGATGAAACACTTGTCGGTCGCTACATATATACCGCGGGATTACCTGATCCTGACCTGATCATTCGCACCAGCGGGGAGATGCGGGTTAGCAATTTCCTCATCTGGCAGGGGGCTTATGCTGAATTTTATGTCACCCCCACTTTGTGGCCCGATTTTGACAAGGATGAGTTCTACAAGGCATTGCAGGACTACAGCCAGCGCGAACGCCGTTTTGGCTTGGTGCCTGAATAGGTTACCTCCTACGTCACTCTGAATCGTTTCCTGACTCATGCTACGCACACGCTTACTCACTGCCGCTATCCTGATCCCGATCGTTGTCTACCTCATCTACCTGGGCAGACTGCCATTCCTGGCTCTGGTGGCGCTGTTGCTGACGGTGGCCGAGATTGAGTTCTGCCATCTGGTAGCCCGTGACGGCTTTCGACCCATTCTTGTCTTCGGGGTTGGGCTGGTATGGCTCTTCCTGTTGGATGCTCAGTTTCCAGCGTTGGGATTGCTGCGGCCTGGCATAGCGCTGATCCTGCTGGGTTCCCTTGCCTGGCAACTGTTTCACCGTCAGGGTTCCCCGATAGTTGATTGGTCCCTGACCGTGACTGGGGGCCTGTACCTGGGGCTGTGTGGGGCCTGCCTGATCGGGCTACGGGGCCTGCAACCCGACGGTCGCTGGTGGACGCTAGTTGTCGTACCTGCTATTATGTTCGCCGATAGTGGCGCTTATTGCGTCGGACGGGCGTGGGGGCGGCACAAATTGGCCCCTACACTGAGCCCTGGCAAGACGTGGGAGGGGTACGTGGCGGGCGTGATCATCGGCGGATTACTGACGGCGCTTCTAGCCTCGCTCTGCCGCATCGGGGCAGGCGCAGGGACCGCTGTTAATGAGGTGCACGGCCTGATCCTGGGGTTGCTGATTGCCACCTTCGCCCCGCTGGGCGACCTGGCTATCTCAATGATCAAGCGACAGGTAGGCGTGAAGGATACTGGTAGCATCATTCCGGGCCATGGCGGTGCCCTGGACCGGGTGGATAGCGTCCTTTGGGCAGCCGTGATCGGATACTACTACATACTGTGGTTCGCGTCCGGTGCGTAGCGATAAGAGCAAAGGAGTAATACCGATGGACAAAGAGCGATTGGTACGCGACATTTATCACAAGGGTGTCATCTTCTGCAAGCCGGACACCCCCCTTCAGGAGGTGGTGCGGGTGATGGCTGATACCGAGGTCCATGCCATCATGGTCGCTGATCGCGAGGGGGAGCCGCCGGTGGGTGTGGTGTCTCACACCGATGCCATCGTCCGTTATGGAGAGGATCTGACAGTCATTCAGGCCCATGAAGCGATGACGGCCAACGTCATCAGCATCTCCGAGGGCGCTGCCGGGGAGGAAGCGGCCAGGAAATTGCTGGAGAGCCACGTTCATCGCCTACTGGTGGTGGGCGAGGATGGCAGGCCGCTGGGCATCCTTTCGACCACCGACATCATCCGAGAGATGCGCGGCACCCGCTGGGTGTGGTATCTGGATTGATGCACGTGGTGGAGGGTTGAGATGGACGAGCAGATTGTCACCATCGAACGGCACATCGTTGAACAGCAACGCAGGTACCCGCATGCGACCGGTGTCTTTTCCAGCTTGCTGTACGACGTCGCCCTGGTGGCCAAGATCATCGCGCGTGAGACCACGCGTGCCGGCCTGGTCGAGATTCTGGGATCGGCCGGCAGGATGAACGTCCAGGGCGAGCAGCAGATGAAACTGGATGTCTTCGCCAATGAGACGATGGTCCGGATGAACAGTTACACCGGGCGGCTGGCGGTGATGGCATCGGAAGAGGAGGAGGGCATCATCCCCATTCCGGAAGGATATGACGTCGGTAAGTACGTGTTGGTTTTTGATCCACTGGACGGTTCGTCGAACGTGGACGTCAACGCGAGTATCGGCACTATCTTCGGCGTCTACCAGCGCAAAAGCCAGCGTGGCCCCGGTACAGTGGAGGATTGCTTGCAGAGAGGGCGCGACCTCGTTGCTGCCGGCTATATCATCTACGGGTCGAGCACGATGATGGTCTACTCAACTGGTCAGGGAGTGCATGGCTTCACACTCGATCCCGGCGTGGGCGAGTTCCTACTCTCCCATCCTGACATCTGTGTGCCGGAAAGGGCAAGGTACTACAGCATCAACCAGGGACACGAGCAGTATTGGAGCGCAGGTGTAAGACGGTTCACCCGTTGGTTGCAGGGGATGGATCAAGAAGACCCGCGCGAGCCGCTTTCGGGCCGCTACATCGGCGCACTGGTGGCCGATTTCCATCGCAACTTGTTGGGGGGAGGAATTTACTACTACCCTGCCGACACCGGGAACCCCGGAGGTAAGTTGCGCCTGGTTTACGAAGCCATCCCGTTGGCCTTCATCATTGAGCAAGCGGGTGGCTATGCCTCGGATGGACACTGCAACATTCTCGATGTGCAGCCCGAAAGTCTGCACCAGCGTATCCCGCTCTTCATCGGCAATCGAGAGTTGGTTGAGCAGGCGGAGGAGTTCATCTCCGACTACCGCGACGAATAATGAATGGAGAAAGCAGCGTGAGCAAAATGGACATTGCAAATTTAGAAACCCAGACACTGGCCGAGTTGCGTGAGTTGGCCAAGGAGTGGGAGATTTCTCGCTATAGCCGGCTCAAGAAGGAGGACCTTATCCTGCGATTGCTGCAGGCCAAGGCGGAGCGAGAGGGCCTGCAATTCGGCGGCGGCGTGTTGGATATTGCGGATGAAAGTAAGGGCTACTTGCGCCGCGATCACTACAAGCCGGGGCGGGAGGACGTCTACGTCTCCCAGTCCCAGATTCGCCGCTTCGGACTGCGCACCGGTGATATGGTGGTCGGGCAGGTGCGGCCGCCGAAGGAGAACGAGAAGTATTTCAGCCTGCTGCGCGTGGAGGCTGTGAATGGGATGGACCCAGAGGCGGCCAAGCAACGACCACAATTTGAGTCGCTGACGCCCATCTTCCCTGACGAACGTTTCATCCTGGAGACTTCTCCGGGCAATCTGACGACACGACTGTTGAGCATGGTTACGCCGATTGGGAAGGGCCAACGTGGTCTCATCGTATCCCCGCCCAAGGCCGGCAAGACCACCGTGCTAAAGCACATCGCCAACGGCATCACGGCCAACCACCCCGAGGCGCATTTGATGGTCGCGCTCATCGGCGAGCGGCCCGAGGAGGTTACCGACATGGACCGCTCGGTGGATGCCGAGGTCATCAGTTCGACCTTCGACGAGCCGGTGCGAAGCCACGCCAAGGTGGCGGAAATGGCGCTGGCGCGGGCCAAGCGGCTGGTGGAGGCCGGACGGGACGTCGTCATTCTTCTCGATAGCATCACCCGCCTCTCGCGTGCCTACAACCTGGTCGTGCAGCCCAGTGGCCGTACCCTCTCCGGGGGGCTCGACCCGGCGGCGCTCTACCCGCCCAAGCACTTCTTCGGCGCGGCTCGTAATATTGAGGAGGGCGGGAGCCTGACTGTCATTGCCACCTGCATGATTGACACCGGCAGCCGGATGGACGATATGATCTACGAGGAGTTCAAGGGCACCGGCAACATGGAACTCCACCTGAGCCGCAGGCTGCAGGAGCGGCGTATCTTCCCCGCTTTCGATATCGAGCGCTCTAGCACGCGGCGGGAGGAACTGCTGCTCGACGAGGATACGCTGCCGAAGGTATGGCTGATGCGGCAACGCTTCCTGGACTCCCATACATCCGGCTACAGCGTTAGCCAGGCGATGCAGGAATTACTGCGCGTCCTAAGAGGCACTGAGAGTAATGATGAGTTCCTCAACCTGTTCGCCAGAATTGCGGAGATAGAGAGACGTTAGTGTAAGACAAGTTAACAACGTGTAGTGTAGGACAAGTTGACAACTTGTCTTACTCCAGGAACTCCCGCACTGCCCCTGTCACCTCCAGCGGTCGCTCCAGCATCACCATGTGGCTCGCATCCTCGACCAGCACCAGTCGTGCGTTGGGGATGTGTTCGGTCAGAAAACGGGCGTACTTGGACGGGGTGAGTTGGTCTGCTGTGCCTGCGATGACCAGCGTGGGGTGCTCGATTTCTCCCAGTCGCTCCATCACGTCAAAGCGGTTGCAGGCGCTGAAATCGCCGAGCAGTACATCCGGGCTGGTTTCCAGAAGCGCCTGTCGCCCTAGTTCAGTCAGCGCTGGCTTGGTCTCCGGCGACCAGGCGAAGCGGATGATAAGTTCCACGCTTCCCTCGAAATTACTGCACATTCCATCCAGGATAGCAGGAGCCACGCGCAACCGTGCCCCGGTTGCCATCAGCACCAGACCGGCCACGCGGGTGGGGAAATAAAGTGCCAGCGTCAGGGCGATAGCGCCGCCCATCGAGTGTCCAACGATAATCGGTTGCTCGATTCCTGTCGTGTTGAGAAACTCGATTATGGCCTGCGCGTAATCTCCGATGGTGTCACATCCTTGTCCCCCCGAACGCCCGTGACCTGGTAGGTCGAGCGCGTAAACCGTGGCCCCGTGCAGGCGGCGCAGTTCGGCCGGCCAGTGCAGGTGATTTCCTCCAGCCCCGTGCACCAGTACCAGTGTGGGGGACTCTTTCGGTCCACGCTTCAGCACGTAGTACATAACTTTCCTCCTCAGCCTACTACTCAGACCAGACCTGACAGGTTTCCGAGAGTGCTTCTGTCTCGGAAAATGCCTGTAAAAACCTGTCAGGTCTGGTAGCGAATGGAAGTGTGCCAACCCGTTGTCGTCCTCGATTGTACCTCTATTCAACTGGCCGGGCAAATTAGTATCTATATGCTATTGCATCGTGGGATGGTTTCATCTATACTAATAGGTGTGGGCTCGAAGGGCCTAGGGGCGATTTGTCTGCACCTGCCAAATTCCCTGTACACCCATCGGTACCGGATGGCTGTTGTTCTACTGGCTGAACCCTGGCGCTCTTAACATTCACTCACACTGGTGTGCAGGGCGCGTCCAACGAGGGAAGGGGCATCGCGGTGAGGAATGACACCCTGCGGTTGGCGGTTGTGGTTGCTATGCTCGTCAACCTGGTCGGGACGGGCCTATCGCCGCTGCCAGCCGCTGCCGCGCCAGCGACCGTGCGCATGGGAATAGGAACCGCCGCTTCCTTGGGCATGCTTCCTTCCTGGTTCACCAGCGTGCCTGCCCTGAGCAAAGCCGAAGAGCCTGCCCTGAGCGAAGTCGAAGGGCCGGCCACCACTATTCCCTCTCGTGTCCTCCCGGACTGGTTCGCCACCACCAACCAACCAACCAACCAACTAACTAACCAACCAACCCACCACACCATCCACCCCGACGCTGTCACCGTCTTCGGCCCGGATGAGATCAACAACTGCGACGTCGTGACGTACACTATCGTCGCCGCCAACGACACCGTCACCACCACCAACGTCATCATCACCAGCACCATGCCAGCCGGTTTCACCCCCACGCAGCGGGTTTTTATTGTAGGCACCGTGAACCCCACCCAGACCATCACCAGGACCGCTGCCTTTGCCGCCACCTGCAGTGCTGTCTCGGGGCAGAACGTGGTTGTTCTGACACAGGGCATCACCGAAACCGAGCCCATCACCAGGTACACCAACTTTGTTGTCAACCCTGGCGCTATCACCCTACGCAAAGAGCCGTCCGTCGTCCAGGCCAGCGTTGGCGACGTGGTCACGTGGACGGTCAAAGTAGAGAACACCGGCTACGGTATCGTCTCTAACGTCATCGCTACCGATACGCTGGGGACGGGCTTGCGCTACCACAGCGGCTTTACCTCCACCTCTTACATCTCGATCCCGGTGGGCCAGACCCGTTCCTTCACGGTTGCCGCCGAGATCGTCTCCTGCTCTGGCCTGGACAACGACGTGAAGGCTGCCTGGGGCTGCTCTGGCGAGACCTGCCAGACCCGCACCGCCCAAGCCAACGTGGACCTGGTGGTGCGCGCGCCGCTGCTGGACTATACCCCGCCGAACATCAACGTGGATTATTGCGCTGGCCAGTCCACCTACACCATGACGATCACCAACATCGGCGTGGGCACCGCTTTCACTCCATCTATCGCCATGAACTCTAACCTGTTCACCGTTACCTCATCCTCCGCCAACTATAGCGGTGGGGCCTTCCACCTGCCGGACGACATCCCGGCCGGCGGCGATTACGTGCTCACCTTCACCCTCTCCCTGCCCGACCCGCCCTGCGGCATGGTTGGCGACAGCGGTGTATTTCTCTACCGGCCAACCTACTATGATGAGTGTGACAATGTATTCTACCCGCCGGTAAAGAGCAGCAATTGGGCCATCGGCGGTAACATTCCCGACCTCGACGTGCATAAATCCGGCCCCAGTGAGGTCTATGCCAACGAGATCATCACCTACGCGCTAAATGTCACGACGCGACACATCAGCGGCACCATCAATATCACAGATACCTTCCGCCCCCATTGCGCCGGATACACACCGTTGAACGTCGCTGGCGGCACGGTCATCACCGACGGTTCTGGCAACATCACCATCACCTGGGCCACCACCGACACCAACTGGACGGCCAACGTCTCTTTCCAGCCCAACACTACCTGCCCCACCATGTGCGCCTGCTGCGGCGTGCTGGCGAGCAACTATCTGACAGCCACTGTCAAAGATTGCCAGGATTGTTTCGTCAGTGACGATTACAGACACGACAATGGCAGAACCACCTCCATCCAGTGCGAAGAGATCCTCAACTCCCACGCCAAAGAGGTTGCACCCAGCAGCGACGAATCCTGCACCACGCGCACCTACACCAGCACTTACGTCTTTGGCTCTTCGTTCATCCACACACCCACCTGGCAAGGGATGGTCTACACCGATTTACTGCCTCATCAGAACTATATCACCGGCAGCGCGTGGATCAGCATCAGCAACGGTACGCAGGCTTGCACGGCCACGTTTACCATCAGCGACACCGATCCGTTGGTTATCGGTAACATCTCGCCCACCTGTGGCATCACCGTGCCCGGCGCGACGAAACGTATCGTTTTCCAGGCCGTCGTGGACGACGTCGGTCATCCTTGCGGCGGCACCTCCTTCTACGATTGGTCCTATCTGAATATCGGCGTCACCGGCAACAATGCCTCCTGTCCTGAATGTGACGACGGTATCTTTGAGGAAGGCGTCTGGGTGGGAGTGCGCGAGCCTGATATGGAGCTCACTTTTTCCGACACACCACCTTTCGTTTCCTCCTGCGGCGAGTACACCTTTACGATGAATCTCTACCGCTACTACGCGCCGGCTTACGACGTGGAGGCGGTCTTTTACACCAGTACCTACCGCGTCATGGAGATCGTGGGCTTTACCGGGCCCACCCCGGTGTTGACTACCACCGATGTAACAGGCTACCACTGGTTCTACTCCGACGCGTTCACCACCGCTACCACGGGACAGGTCACCTTGCGCGTCCAACTGGCGTGCGCTTCGAGCGGTAATGCGCCCATCAATGGCATCGTCTATTACGATAACCATTGCAACGACGACAGTACCAGCGACCACACCTGCTCTGACACCGACCAGGAACATCCCAGCCCCGACGTACTCACACCCCACCTCATCCTATACAAGTCCCCCGAGACCATCTATGCCTCCGACGACGTGGTCACCTGGACACTGACAGCCATCAACTCTGGCGCTGGGGCAGCCTCCGGCTAGGGTGGTGAAAATTGGTCAAACGGCTGCCCACGCTCGATCCCATTTTCGTTCCGATTTGCTATGGGAAGCAAAGACATCCCGTCTCTTTGCTTGAACAGAACGTCCCAACTCCTCCTTACACCAGGCTAAAACCTT
>JAUWOI010000178.1 GCA_030612185.1 Anaerolineae bacterium | reverse complement strand
CCCTCCGGCACCCATCCCTCCGTGTAGCGCCGCGCCAGGGCCACGTAGGTCTGCTTGAAGCGGGTCCACTGGGCTTTATATTCCTCGCTCACCGTCTTCTCCAGCACCTTGGCCGGCACCCCCACGGCGATGTGCTCCGGCGGAATCTCCTGGCCCTGCCGTACCACCGCTCCTTCGCCCACCACGGCCCATTCGCCGATGAGCGCCCAGTCAGAGACCACGGCTCCCATGCCGATGATGGCGTAGTCGTGGATCATCTCCACGTTGTGGATGATCGCGCCGTGGCCGATGGTGACCCAGTTGCCGATGGACGTCCGCTCACCGGGGCGGGCGTGGATGACGCAGTTGTCCTCGACGCTGCAATGGTCGCCGAGGACGATGTCGCCGTAGTCGCCCCTGATGCGCGCCCCCGGGCCGATCCAGCACCCCTGGCCGAGGGTTACGTTGCCGAAGACGTCGGCCGAGGGATGAATGTAGGTCCCCGCGCCGATGCGCGGGGTCTGGCCCTCGAAGGACGCGATGGTCATTGTGGATCCTCCTGCGTCGCCTGCTCCAATGCCTCCTCCAGTTCCTCCAGTTCGATGAGCATCGCCGGGGGGATGGAGTGCTTGGGCAGACGGGCCTTCAGGTCAGCAATACGCTTCTTTAGTTCAGTGATCTGTGTCGCTGTGCTCTCGTTTCCCATTCTGGGTCTTCCTTTCCTTTCGCGCAACACGCAGCATGTATCGCGTGTTGCGTCACTCCTCCGGGTGTGGGATGACGCAGATGAAGCGCAGCGTCCCTTCCCCGGTGTTCCGGTAGCCGTGAGGCTCGTCGGGGGGGATGTAGAGGGCAACGCCGGGCCGCATCGGGACCTCTCCCCCTGGCCCCTCTGCCACTCCCTCCCCCTCCAGCACAAAAATCTCGTGCTCGAAAGGGTGCTGATGGGTCTCGAACACGGCCCCTGGTTGGAACTCAATCACCCGCATAGCGAAGTTGGGCGCATCCTCCGGTCGTCCGATGGCCCAGCGGATGGTGATTCCTTCCCCAACGGCCTCCGCAGGCACTTCACGGTAGTCTCTACTCAGCATAGCAATCTCCTTTCAAGATCTACTGGGCCACCTGTATCGCCTCCAACAGCCGGGCGATCCAAATGCCCAGAACCGGCACCACCTGCAATCCTCCCAGTAGCCATATCAGCAGCGTCAACATCACCGTCGCCCCCACCGCCCGGCCCAGCCCGCTCGCTGTCCCCTGGATGAAACTGCGCCACAGAAGGCGACGCAGGCTGCCAGACAGGGGACGCCATTGCCGCAAACGCTCAACCTCATGGGCAAGTACTGTTGTGACGGCGGCCAGGCGTTCCAGTTGTTCGACCAGTTGCTCCTCTTGTTGCCGCTCTCCGTTGTCCGCCATTTACCCTCCCTGTGTCCGGGTTTGGGCCTCGAATTATGACCTGCTATCGCGAAGGCAGGCAAACGCAGGTCATACCACGACGGCCTCAAACGGGCAGGCTGGCACGCAGACCATACAGCCGTAGCAGAGATTGCCGTCAATGAACGGCGGCTCACCTGGGTCTATGGCGACGATGGCTTTGACCCGGCGCGCCTTCCGCGCCATGCACTTGGGACAGGCCTGACATCGGCTCTCATCCACGTGAGGGATCTTGGCCGGGGGCGGATGATCGGGCATACCCTTACTGACTGTCTATGTGCACTCGGAATGTTCCCCACCGATGAACTCACGAATGGGCCTCTTCCACGAGGAACCGCTCTGTCTCCATCGCCGCGATTGCACCGGTGCCGGCGGCGATCACTATCTGGCGATAGTGAGGATCTTGCACGTCGCCAGCCGCGAAGACACCCGGCACGTTGGTGCGCTGATGCCTGTCCGTGATGATATAGCCAGCCTCGTTTAATTCGATCTGGCCGGCAAACAGTTCTGTCCCCGGCTCCATCCCGATGTAGACGAATATGCCATCGGCTTCAATGACGGAAGTCTCCCCGGTTTTCACGTTGCGCACCTGCACACCGGTCACAGTCTGTTCACCCACGATCCCCTCCACTACGCTATCCCACACGAAGCGCATCTTGGAGTTGGCGAAGGCTCGTTCCTGGTAGATCTTCGTGGCCCGCAGTTGGTCGCGCCGGTGGACGACGAAAACCTCGCTGGCGAACCTGGTGAGGAAGATCCCCTCGGCGATGGCGCTATCCCCTCCGCCGGCCACGACGACCCTTTTTCCCTGGTAGAAGAAGCCGTCGCAGGTGGCGCAAGCGGAGACGCCGCGCCCGAAGAACTCTGCCTCGCCAGGCACGCCCAGGCGACGGGGGACGGCCCCGGTGGCGACGATCGCTGTTCGCGCCTGGTACGTCACGGAGTGCGTCTGGATGGTGAAAGGTGTGCTGGAAAAGTCCACCTCGGTCACGGCGTCCATCACGATCTGGGCCCCGAAGCGCCCGGCCTGGCTCTGCAAACGCTGTGCCAGTTCCGCTCCACTGATGCCTTCGGGAAAACCGGGGAAGTTCTCCACCAGGTCGGTGTTGGCCACCTGCCCGCCGGGGCCGGGACCGATCAGCACCAGTGTCTTGAGAGCGGCGCGACCGGCGTAGACGGCGGCGGTGAGACCGGCTGGCCCCCCGCCGATGATGATCAGGTCGTAAACCGCCTCTGCCTCCTTGCCCGCGCCCGCAGGCTCCAGGGTTGTAATGAGGGGTTTGATTTTCATTGTGCTCACCTCTCTGCGCCGGCCAGCGCCTCCTGGAGTTTCTCCAGCACCATCGGCTCTGGCGCGGCCCCCTCGACGTGCACCGTCTCGTTGATCACCGTGCGCGGCACGCCCATCACCTGGTATTCAGTTGCCAGGTGGGGGAACTCCGTCGCCTCAACCATGTCCGCCCGAATCATCGGGCTGGCGACGGCCATGTGGTGGGCCAACACCACTGCCGGCGGACAGTAGGGGCAGGTGGGAGTGACGAAGACCTGCATGTGCACCGGTTCGGTCATCTCTGCCAGTATCTGTAGTGTCTCTTCGCTCAGTTCCGGCTTCCCCGCTGCCACCAATTTGATGGCGTGCAGGAGAGAGGTGAACTCGTAGCCGGAGGGGATGCCGTAGAAGCGCACCCCGTAATCCTCCGCGCCGATGACGGCGACGGCTGGGATCTTGTCCACGCTTAACTCCTCAGCCTTCTCCTTGTCGGTGACGAAGTCGTAGACCTCGGCCGTCAGTTGGCCAGAGAGTGCGGCGACTTCCTCGACCAGTTGCTGGGTCTCGGCGCAGTACTGGCACTCTGATTCCTGAGTGAACATCACCAGCCGCACCGGGCCTGCCAGGTTGACCAGTTCTTGCTTTATCTGATCTGCGATCTCTTTGTCCAGTAGAGGCATCTTTTATCTCCTTTGATTTTAGGATGCGCGATTCGTAATTCGTTACTCGCGATTCGCTATTCGTTATTCGCAATTCGTTATTCGTTCCTACGCTAACCTCGACAGCGCCGTTGCCAGCGCGTCGGCGATCTCTTCGGCCGAGCCATTCGATGCCACACACTCGGTGGCATAAACACGCACCAGCGCGACAGTAGCCTGATGCGCGGCGGAGCGGATGGCGGCCAGTTGTTGCAGAATCTCGTGACAGTCGCGGTCTTCCTCGATCATGCGCGCCACACCCCGCGCCTGGCCCTCGATACGCCGTACACGCCTCAACAGGTCGGCCTTGCTGGATGAATCGGTTAACTGCATCTTCTTCCCCTTGCCGGAGGCCCACGGCCCCCTAGTGACTTATCCCTCAGGTGGGGCCAGGGCCGCAAGAGGCGGCACTGGCCTTGCTGCTCCCGCCTGTCCCACCGACCCCAAACAGCGAGATGGCTTTCTGCACTTTGGGGCTGCCGCACTTGGGGCAGATGGGAACGGTCTGCCTGGCGGTGGAACGCACGAGCAGTTCAAATCTCTCACCACACTCGGCACAACGATACTCGTAGATCGGCATCTATTTTTCACCTCCACACACAGAAATACTATACCTGGGTATAGTATACCACAAAAAACAGAGATGTCAAGTTGTCAGATGTGGCAAATTCCCGGTTTCATACCCTTGACATCTGCAAAATCTGTGGTATGATTGCGCTTGTGTTAGCACTCTCACGGTTTGAGTGCTAGCGAAATGAACAATCAATTTCAATCAGGAGGTAATGAGATGACACTGAATATCAAACCGTTGGCTGAGCGGGTGGTCGTTGAGCCACTGGAGAAGGATGTGGAAACCTTCGCCGGTGGTGAGTTGGTGCTGCCCGATACCGCCAAAGAGAAGCCCCAGCAGGGCAAGGTGCTGGCTGTGGGGCCGGGCCGTCTTGACGAGGATGGCAAGCGTATCCCGATGGAGGTCAAAGTCGGTGACACGGTTGTGTATGCCAAGTACACTGGCACGTCGTTCAAGATGGAGGGCGGCAAGGAAATCCTCTTCATAAAAGAGAGCGATATCCTGGCTATCCTGCAGTAGCATAGAAACAACCCAATCTAAACAGGGAGGAATAAAACGAAAATGGCAAAACAACTGGTATTCAGCGAGGAAGCCCGCCGCTCCCTCAAACGCGGGATTGACACCCTGGCGACCGCTGTCGTCACCACGCTGGGCCCCAAGGGGCGCAACGTAGCGCTCGACAAGAAGTGGGGCGCTCCTACCATCACTCACGATGGCGTGACGGTGGCCAAGGAGATCGACTTGGAGGACCCCTTCGAAAACATGGGGGCGCAACTACTAAAGGAAGCGGCCACCAAGACCAACGACATCGCCGGTGACGGCACTACTACTGCCACCTTGCTGGCTTACGCCATCATCACCGAGGGTATGAAGAACGTGGCCGCCGGCGCCAACTCGATGCTGCTCAAGCGCGGCATCCTGGCCGGCGCCGACGCCGTGGTCGAGGCCATCGCCGGTCAGTCCATCGAACTGACCAGCAAGGATGAGATCGCCAACGTGGCCGCTATCTCGGCTCAGGACAAAGAGATCGGTCAACTGATTGCCGAAGTGATGGACAAGGTCGGCAAGGACGGCGTCATCACCGTCGAGGAGAGCAAGGGGCTGGAGTTCGAGACCGAGTACGTCGAGGGCATGCAGTTCGACCGGGGCTACATCTCCCCCTACTTCATCACTGACCCCGAAACGATGGAGGCGGTCATTGAGGAGCCCTACATTCTGATCCACGACAAGAAGATCTCGTCCGCGCAGGACCTGGTGCCCGTCCTGGAGAAACTGGTGCAGAAGGGCGCGCGCAACCTGGTTATCCTGGCCGAGGACATTGATGGCGAGGCGTTGGCGACGTTGGTGCTCAACAAACTGCGAGGCATGTTGAGTTGCCTGGCGGTGAAGGCCCCCGGGTTCGGCGCCCGTCGCAAGGCCATGCTGCGCGACATCGCTGCTCTCACTGGCGGCCACGTGATCACCGAGGAAGAGGGTCGCAAACTGGATAGCGCCACCATCGAGGATCTGGGCCGGGCCGACAAGGTCATCTCCACCAAGGACGACACCACTGTCGTCGGTGGCAGCGGTGATGATGCGGAGATCAAGGGCCGCCTGGAGCAGATCAAGGTCGAGATTGATAGGTCTACCTCCGACTACGACAAGGAGAAACTACAGGAGCGGCTGGCGAAGTTGGCTGGTGGCGTGGCCATCATCCTCGTCGGTGCGGCGACTGAGACGGAGTTGAAAGAAAAGAAGCACCGCGTCGAGGACGCGCTCTCGGCCACCCGCGCGGCGGTCGAGGAGGGCATCGTGCCCGGCGGCGGCGTGGCGCTGATCAACGCCATCTCCGCGCTTGACGAAGTCAAGATGGACTACCCCGACGAGCAGACCGGCGTCAACATCCTACGCGCGGCGCTGGAGATGCCCATGCGCAAGATCGCCGAGAACGCGGGAGATGACGGCGCGGTGATTCTCGACACTGTGCGACGGGTACAGAAGGAGAAGGACAACGACCGCATCGGCTACGACGTGCTCCAGAGCGACTTTATGGACATGGTCGAGGCGGGCATCATTGACCCGGCCAAGGTGACCAAGGGCGCGCTCTCCAACGCGGCCTCCATCGCGGCCATGATCCTCTCCACCGAGGCGCTGATCACAGACATCCCAGAAGAAGAGAAGGCTGCGGCGGCGCCACCGATGCCGCAGTACTAAACCGGCACGGTCAGTTCGCAGGCAACTTGCAGGCAAAAGGCCCCTCACCCTGGTGAGGGGCCTTCTCTATTTGCGCTACGGGTTACTGCTCAGGCCAGACCTGACAGGTTTACGAGCAAAAACCTGTCAGGTCTGACGATGTTTATTCTGCCAATATCTCGTAATACACCTGCGGCGCTTGTCGTTCCACTATCTGCTCGGCGGCCAGCGCTAACCGTAGCAGTATCTGTTCCTGCCAGGCGCGGCCTATGGCCTGCATGCCGATGGGCAGCCCGGCCTCGTTGTAGCCCGCCGGGAAGGAGATGGCGGGCAGCCCGGTGAAATTGGCCTGCGTCGTGAAACGCATGATCTCCATCAGTGTGGTCAGATCTGACTCGCCGTGCGGCAGAGCGGCCTGGGGGATGGCGGGGGCGGTCAGTCCAGTGGTTGGAGTGATGATCACGTCCACCTGTTCCAGCGCACGGTTGAAATTGGTCATCAACTGGGTGCGCGCCCGCTGGGCCTGGATGTAATCGCGGGCAGTGAATGCACGCGCCAGCGCCAGGTTGGTGCGCACGTCCAGGCCGTGCTCGCGGCGGTGGTCGGCGTAGTACCGGCCCATCGCCTGGGACATCTCCCCGGCAATCGTTATCGTGTGCGCGACCCGCGCGTTTTCAAGATTGGGGATTATGATCTCGCGCACCTGGGCTCCCCGATTCTCAAACTCCTTGAGCAACGACTCGCACGCCGACACCACGTCGGTAGCAGCGTGCCGGAACCACGGCCAGTAGACCCCCAGCGTCAGGTCGCTCAAATCCGGGTTGTTCCATCCCGCCAGGGTGGGTGGGGGTTGGTGCAGAGAGATGTGGTCTTTGGGGTCGGGGCCGGCCATCAGACCGAAGGCCAGTGCGGCGTCGGTAGCGGTGGCCGCCAGCGGCCCCAGGTGAGCGACGCTCCAGCAGAGCGTCGCGGCCCCAAACTCGCTCACTCGCCCGAAGGTGGGTTTCAGCCCCACCAGCCCGCAGAACGACGACGGGGCGCGGATCGAGCCGCCGCCATCCGCTCCAATGGCGACCGGGCAGAGACCCGAGGCCACCGCCGCGCCCGGGCCGCTCGAACTGCCCCCGGTGTAGTGGTCGGGGTTGTAGGGGTTGCGGGGCGTCCCGTGGTGGGGGTTCAGCCCGGTCATCCCGATGCCGATCTCGTGCATGTTGGCCTTGCCGATCAGCAGTGCGCCTGCCGCTCGCATCCGGGCCACCACCGTGGCATCCTCCCCCGCCGGGGACTTCCCCAGGAAGGCGGTGCCCACCGTGGTGGGGTACGGTACCATGTCCACCTCGTCTTTCACCGCCACTGGCACGCCGTCGAAGGTACTCAATGGTTGCCCATTCTTGATGCGCTCTGTGGCCGCCCGTGCTTGCCTCAGCACGTCCTCGCGCTCCACGGCGATGATGGCGCGCAGAGGTGGGTCGGCAGCATTGCTGGCCCCAATCGCTTCCAGCACCTTGTGCGCCACTTCGTCCGGGGTGGTTCTCCCTTCCCGGTATGCTCTGGCGTAGTCGTGCACGGTGGCGAAGTGGAAACCGAGGCCAGATTGAGCCGGTGGGCCAGGCCACTCGTCCTGCGGCACGCTCCCTGCTTCGGAGGCTGGTGTGTCCGTGGCGTGTATCGGATGCCAGGTGGGTGGTTCGTTTATCTGTTGCTCCCGCAGGCGGGCGATCCCGGCGCTGCGAAACAAGTTGGGGAGCAGCAACCCGCGCAGCGGGCTTTCCAGCAGCGTCACGAACAGGCGCAGCAACGGCCCTGCCAGGTATGGTAGCCTAACCGATTTGAGATCGTATTCTATCTTTTGGGTCATTTTGTTATCTCCTTCTTTGCTGAGTATTCAGTGCGCGTTACCACCAATCCGGGGGTCTGACGTCGCGGAATTCGCGGTCGGCCAACTCCAGAAAGAACGCCTGTAACTCCTCCAAAGTCAACGACTTCAGCATCGGTGGTAGATCCTTCAGTTTCGTGACTTCCCTCATCATCCCGGCC